>JAZORV010000025.1:0-15336 GCA_045656785.1 Acutalibacteraceae bacterium
TTGAGGAATAATTTCATCATAGGGAATCTCAACGTCGAACTCATCCGAAATTTCAGAAATGAGGGACAAGATATCGAGAGAATCAATTGCCTGGCTGTCAACGAGGTCGGTTTTGCCCTCGAATTCTACACCCGGCTTTAAGTCTTGTAAAATTTGCATTAATTCATCCATTTTTATTTCTCCTTTTCTGCTAATTGCCTTCTGAGGGGTTTGCCGTTGAAGGTTTTAGGTATGCTATCGATAATCTCAACCTGCTTGGGGACCATATAATACTCGAGCCTTTCGGTAAGGTATTTAAGAAGCTCGGCTTCGGAATAGCCCTCCTTGGGAACTACGAACAGCTTCGGAACGGCGCCCAGAATCTTATCCTTAACGCCGATACAGGCGCAATCCGATATAAGAGAGCAACCCATAGCGCAATCCTCAACCTCTTGCGGAGCTACCTTATTTCCGCCGCAGGTGATAACATCATCGCATCTACCATAATAATATATTCTTCCCTCTTTGTCAATCTCACAAAGGTCATTTGAATAAACAAATCCATCAATAAGAGTTTCGGCGGTGGTTTGAGGATCCTTATAATACTCCTTCATAGCCATTCCGCCCGAGCAAATAAGTCTTCCCTTTTCTCCCTTGCCGATTTCGAGAACATTGCCTTCCATATCAATTATTTTGAAGTTGGAGTTTTTGGTTGGCTTTCCGATACAGCCCTCGGGAGCATCGGGAGAATTAAAATTAATTATACAAGCGCAACCAGCCTCGGTTGAGCCGTAAAAATCATAAAGCCTTGCATTGGGCATTAATTCCTTTATTGTTTCCTTATCCGAGGAAGGCAAATGAGAAGACCCAAATTGAAGATAATCTATTTTCGGGGCAATTTCTCCAAGCTTTTTCTTTGCCATTTTAAGAAGAATTCCGAGAGCTGCAGGATTCATAGCCATGGAATTTGCTCCGTAAAGGTCAACCGCATCAAAAAGGACCTTCATATTTATAACTCCATCGCAAAAAACAACCGAGCTTCCGTTTATCATATTAGAATAATATCTGCGAAGCGCAAAGGAATGGTTAAGCGGCATAGGAATAATTTCCTTATTATCAGGTTTCATCATAACACCAAACTTAACGTTTTCAGCGACGGCGACGTCTCCCTTATGGGTCATAACAACGCCCTTGGACTTGCCCGTTGTTCCTGTTGTGAAAAGAATTTCAGCGATCTCATCGCCCGAAAAGGCCGGGATTTCAAGCTCCTCGCCAAGCTCCAACTCATCGCAGTTTATTGTTATAAGCTCTGCGATATCGTTAGGAGAAATGCAGAATCTCGCATCGGTAAGCTCAGCTACCTCCTCGATTCTCTCGGGCTTGGTGCTTCTCTCCATCGGAACGGGAACGGCGCCCAAAACCTGAAGCGCATGAAAGGAGGAAAGATATTTTCTATCCTGGGCAGCGATAATTATAACGTTCTCTCCCGATTCAATGCCCTTATCTTTAAAAGCCTTGGCTTTTTTCTTTATCTCGGAAAGATAGTCTTTATAATTTATCTCACCGAAGCGATCGCGAATGGCGGGATTAAGAGGTGTTCTTATCGCGTTTAGTGCTATTGCTTCTACAATCGCTTTATACATATTTATCAATCCTCTTCCTTTGATATCTTATTTTCAATTGCCTGAGCGAGAATCTCTCTTTGGGGTTGCCAATTTTTAAACGCCTGCTTCCAGGATTTATCAACCGCCTTCGAATGCTCGCATTTCCCTATTTTTTCGGAGATTATTTTTCCAAGATAGCGGGTGCATTTTTCGGCTCCGTAAAGATTGGTATGGAGTTTATCGTAAAAATCATTTTCCGCTTCAAGGCCGATTTCTTCAAGATGGTCGTGCATATCGATATAATCGAAGCCTTCCTCAGTTAAATACTGCGATATATAGTTCTGCACTTTTTTATGGTCATCGGTACAGCTTATATAGGGTGTTGAAATAAACAAAACGTTTAGATCGTTTTCCCTTATATAATCCAAAAGATCATCAAAAACCTTTTGATAGCATTCAGGAAGCGGCTCAACATCGGTTGTATTTTCATAATCGCCCTTGAATTTGCTATAGCTTCTCATTCCCTTGGAAAGCGAAACACCGTTAACGCTTGCAACCTCATCATATTTTTCCGTGCTTGTTATTGCATTAACAAGCTCATCGAAGGAATCGAAATCCTTCCAGGTGTTATGATATCTCAAAAATTCGAGTTGCCACGAAAGAGCCTCTTCGTCGGCGTCCTCGGGCCTGATATGCTTGGTATCATCCTGATAATCGGGATCAAGCACTGCCTCATCTATAACGGCATCTATCATTCTCCATCTGGTTGAAGATTGCTTCATGCTCATAAAAAGGCTGGCGTAATAGGTTTCAAGTCGGCTTCTGTGAGCATAGGCGGTTTCTCCCGTTTTGCCCGAAATCACAGAACGCACAACTCTGCGCACGTCAACAACGAAGAGCTTGGGCTTCTGGGTTTTAAGAGCCTCTTCCATAAGATACTTCGTTGCAACGAAGGGCTGCGCAGCAGAACAAAGGCCTGCAGAGGTAAAACCATATTCATCGTAATTCTGAACGTTAATATCATATCTATAAACCGAGCTTGAGCCGAGGTAAACGACGTCTATCGAGTTTTCCTCCTGCTCATAAAACCACTTAAAGCGATTCTGAGTTGCCGTTATGCTTTTATCCTTATAATATCTCGAAACGCTCATAGCGGGGATGGCGGAGCCAAAGAACAAAACTAAACAAATGGCGGCGCACAAGGTTTTCTTGGAAAAATTAAATATTTTCTTTTTCATATCGCTCGTCATCTCCTTTTAGAATTGTTCATAAATAAATGTTATCTGCGCATCCTTGCCATAGGTTCCGAAAAGGAAAATAAAGGCAACGAGGGAGAAAATCAATATCCATCTGAGCCACCAGCTCTGCTTTGCGAGCCAATTTCTGAAGCCTCCGCAATATTCTGAAATAAGGCTTACTCCAAGCATTATTGCAATTGCGAAGAGCAGAACGCTGAACTGAAACTCGGTGAGCCCATGATTAATTGTGTTAAGAGCAGTAAATTTTCCATTAAAAATCTGCTTAATTATCCCAAATGCATTATCCAAATTGGAATTCCAGGAGATGATTCTGCCAATGGTGCAAAGGAAGGTGGTCCTCGCCATTTGGAAAAGTCCCCAAGAAAAGCTCTCGGTTTTTATATGAAGCGCTTGAGTAAGCTTTTTGAGAAGCGGTTCAAAAATAATACTGAACATTATTAAGATTCCATGGAATCCGCCCCAAAGGATCATATTCCAGCTGGCGCCATGCCAGAAGCCGGTTAAAAGCCAAACGGAAAGCACGGGAATGCTTGTTGAAACTACCCTTCCGACAGTGTTTCCGAAAACGTTTCTTGCGCTTTTATTGAGCTTCAAAAGGCCTTTTGAAGAAGAAAGGCCATAGAAAACGTACTCTCTGAACCAGCTTGAAAGCGAAATATGCCATCTGCGCCAAAATTCGGGAATCGTTTTTGCAAAGAAGGGACGCTCGAAGTTTTTGCCGAGCTTAACCCCGAAGGTCTCTGAAACACCCGAAACGATATCGGTATATCCCGAGAAATCTGCGTAAATCTGAACTGAATAAAGAAGCGCCGCAACAAAGACAACCCATCCGCTTTGCTCTTTATAATTCTTATAAACTGAAGCCACGAAAATGCCTATTGGCTCGGCTATAACTATCTTCTTGAAAACACCGTATATAACCCTTATAATGCCATCTCTGATGCCATCGAAATTAAATTTATTTCCTGCAAGAAGAGTTTGAGACAGCTCTCCGTAACGGGGGATCGGGCCTTGAATTATCTGTGGAAAATAAGAAACAAAGAGAAGATATTTAAGGTAATTCTTCTGAGGTTTGATTTTTCCGCTATAAATATCGGCAAGATATGAAATCATCGTGAAGGTATAATAAGAGCAGCCGAGAGGAGCTATTATATCCTTGGCGCCGATAAGCCCCGGATGAAGCGATTTTGAGAAGATTTTATCAGCAGCTTTCGCGATAGGCTCAATGATGTTATAAAGCGCAACGTTGGCGCCTTTTCCAAAAATAGTATCAACAATAAAGCCTGTATATTTAAGATAGAAAAGCTGAATTACCATTATGATAACGCCGAGAGCGAGCATTCTGCGCATAACCTTGCCCATTCTCTCTTTAAGCGCCTTTTTCTCTGCTCTGTCCTCAATTTCCTGAAGCTTCAATCTCTGCGCTTCTCGGACTGTGCCTATTCTTCTGCCTATAAAATAGGTTGCGATAGAGCAGAAGATGATATACGCCATATATGCAGGGCCTGAATACCAATAAAAGCCGAGGCTGGCAATAAGCAACACAACCCATTGGATTTTTTTGGGGACAACGTAATATACAACGAACGTTGCCAGGCAAAAGAATAAAAATTTTAAGGATACTACCGACATAATTCTCCTCCGTTAGTTTTTGAATTTATATTTAAAGGTTACACCTTGTTCTTCGTTTATAACTCCACATTCATCGCCATGAATATTGGCGATTTCTTTAACTATATAAAGGCCAATGCCTGTTCGCGAGGAATCAATTTTAGCGTTCTTTCCGCGCTCGAAATTATTCCAGATTATATCAAGCTCATCATTTGGAACGTTATCGCCTTCATTATAAACCAGGAGCAAGGCTCCGCCCTGTTCTTCTTTTAAGCTCACCTTTATCATTCCGCCCTCTCGGACGTGACTCGCGGCATTGATAAGATAGTTATTTAAAACCCTTTTGGCATGATTTTTATTTGCTAAAACAACTATTTCTCTTCTTATATTGGTTTTAAAACTGATGCTCTTCGCCTTGACGTATGCCTTGATTTCTTCGCAAAACTCCAAAACGAATGCGCTTAAATCGAACTCCTCTAAGCTCTGCTCCTGAGAGGGCTCATGGGAGGCGTTGAGAATTTCTGATATTTCATTGCTCATTTTGGAAATTTCTTCCATTGCGGAATCATAATATTCCTTAACCTTTTTATCGGTTTTTGCAATGCTCATCATTTCTATCTGGCTGGAAATTATAGCGAGAGGTGTTTTGAGGTCGTGCGTGATATCTCTTACAACCTTTTTTCTCATCTCTTCATATTCCGAGAGCCTTTTAACGTCCTCTTTTAAAAGGAAGTTATAGTTGCTGATGCTCGTTATACTATCCTGAAGCTTATCCGCCATTGAATTAAAGCTAACGGCAAGCAAGCCTACCTCATTTTTAGGAATTTTTCCTTCATATCTTGCGCTGAAGTCTCCGTTTTTGAAATTCTCTGCGGCAAGGCTCAGCCTCTTTATCGGGCGGCTGATTCTCGAAGATAAAATTGAAACCACAACCGCATCTACGAGCAGAGCCAGAATAACTATCAAAACGAGGAAATTATTCACGTAAGAAAAGGATTTTTCAACAGTGGTCAAAACCTCGTCGATATACAAATAATGCATTTCTCCGCCGATATGAATTTTTGCTCTCAGCCTTAGCTTCTGCGCTTTTTTGTCCTTTTGGTTATAGGTAATCTTTGTTTTTGGCTCGAAGCTATATTCATGAGAATTTTTATTTATATTACTGATTATGTATAGCGATCTTCCGCTTCTGAGGGTTGAATAAACCTCATTAAATTCCTCATCAGCGATAAGGATGCGGAAATCGGAATTTTCGTATTTTTCGATTATTGCGCGAACCGATTCATCCTCAAGGGATTCGGCTCCGTTAATTTCATTATATGCCGAAAGGATCTCCTCTTCCTGACGGCTCAAATACATATCTGATGCATTAACGGAATACAGCACCACCGCACCGCCAACCAGAAGCACGGTTGAAACCATAATCCAGATAATAAATTTCGTTACGATGCTATTATTCATCCGCCACCTCGAATTTATATCCTCCGCCATATATCGAATGAATATATGGATATTTTTCCGTCATAACATTTCTAAGCCTTCTGATATGAGTATCAACCGTTCTTTCTCCGCCTTCATAATTCACGCCCCAAAGGCTGTTGAGAATAGCTTCTCTGGAAAGCAGGGTACCCTCATTCTGCGCAAGATACAAAAGCAGTTCATAATCCTTATGAGTTATATCAAGCAATTCTCCGTTAAGATAAACCTCATGCGCCATAATATTGAAAAACAAGGCGCCTTTTTTAAGGCCATCCTCTGAAATATTCGTATATCTTTTTATTATTGCCAAGGCTTGGCTTTTGAGAACACTCATCAAAAAAGGCTTGGTTATATATCCATCAGCCCCTCTACGGTATCCCTCGAGCTGATCCTCCTCGCCTTCTCTCGCTGTTATGAATATAACGGGAATGTCAGAATTTTTTCTGATCTCGGATAACACGTCAAAGCCATCCTTTTTAGGGAGCATACCATCCAAGATAACGAGCTGAAGACTGTCGATTTCCTCAAAAAAGCGCTCTAAACCTTCTTCTCCGTCGCGCGCCGCGATAACCTTAAAATCAAATTGTTCAAAATAGTCTTTAAGGGTGCTTCTTAGCTTAGAATCATCCTCAACTATCAGTATTTTATAAACATACTGCTCCATTGTTTTACACTCCCTTCGAGGATTATACACCAAAATTTTGACAGAAATGTTAAATTTTCAAAAAAATGCGATTAACTAATTATTTTTTGATTGAATATAGCACGTAAATATTGTATAATTTTAATATACCTTAAATCTTTGGAGGAAAATTTATGAATTTTGATCAGATTGGCGGAGGCCAGGTTGAAGGCTACTGCCTTATTAAAACACTTGAAAGAAAAACCTCTCAAAGAGGTTCGCAATATCTTGACCTCACCGTTGCCGATAAATCGGGAGAAATAAACGCTAAATTCTGGGATTATAACGAGCAGCTTCATTGCCACTTTTCCGCAGGAGACATCATAAAAATCAGAGGAACTATTTCACCTTATAACGGAATCGATCAGCTAAAAATAGACAGAATCAGATCGGTTGGTGAAAGTGATAATATTTCTGTTGCAGATTTTGTTCCCTCTTCCGATTGTGAGCCTGAAGATATGTATAACGCGCTTATGAGCATTGTTAACGGATTCCGCGATGACGAGCTCAAAAAACTTGTAAGTGAGGTTTATTCAAGATATAAGGAACAGCTTTTGTTCGTTCCTGCCGCATTTAAGCTTCATCACGCAATGCGCGGAGGCCTTTTATATCACGTTCTTTCAATTGTCCGCCTCGCAGAAGGTGTTTGCAAGGTTTATCCCTTTGCCGACCGCGAGCTGCTTATTTCGGGCGCGATGCTTCACGATATTGCCAAAATTTCCGAATTCAGCCTTTCAAAAACGGGGCTTGTTGAGGATTATTCCATTAGAGGGAACCTTTTAGGCCACATACCGATGGGAGCAATGCTTATCGATAATATTGCAAAAGAAATCGGCGTCTCTGAAGATACTGCGATGCTCATAGAACATATGATTCTCTCGCATCACGGAAATCCCGAATACGGCGCGGCAGTTCGCCCAATGTTTTTGGAAGCAGAGCTTTTAAGCGAGCTTGACTTAATGGATTCGAGGGTTTACGAAATCGCGCACGCAGTTGAGCCTCTGGAAAAAGGAGCTTTTTCCTCTCGCCAATGGGCGCTTGACAACGTTAAGCTCTATAACCACGCCAGAATAGATTCTGATAAAAACGCCAAAATTTTATAAAAAAATCAATACGTTATACGCGCACAAAAACGGCACCGGGACTAAAAAACGGTGCCGTTTTATTATTAATTTTTTTACTTGGAAGCGAGCGCTTTTTTAGCCGCTTCAACAATACCTTCAGCGCTCAAGCCGAAGATTTTAAGAAGCTCCTTTGCAGGGCCTGATTTTCCAAAGGTATCTTTTACGCCTACCTTAACTACGGGAACGGGGCATTTTTCAGCTGTTACATCGCAAACAGCCGAGCCGAGACCGCCAATAACAGAATGCTCCTCTGCAACAACGAGCGCACCTGTCTCGCGGGCGGCTTTAATTATGATTTCTTCATCAAGTGGCTTAATTGTATGGATATTGATGATTCGGGCATTAATGCCTTCGTTCTTCAATATTTCATAAGCCTCCAAAGCCTCGTTTACCATAAGACCTGTTGCAACAATAGCTAAATCGCTGCCATCTTTTAATTCTACGCCTTTTCCAATCTCGAAATCGTAGCTTTCATCGAAAATAATCGGAACAGCGAGTCTGCCAAAGCGGATATAGCAAGGGCCATCCATCTTGAGGGCGGCAAAAACAGCCTTTTCAGCTTCTGTGGCATCAGCGGGGTTGATAACAGTCATACCTGGGATGGTTCTCATAAGAGCAATATCCTCGCAGCACTGATGGGTTGCGCCATCTTCACCAACCGAAATTCCGGCATGGGTTGCTCCGATGATAACGTTAAGATGAGGATAACCAATAGAGTTTCTAACCTGCTCAAAGGCTCTGCCTGCGGCAAACATTGCAAAGGAAGATGCAAAAACCTTCTTGCCTGTTGCGGCAATACCTGCGACAATGCACATCATATTGCCTTCTGCGATTCCGCAGTTATAAAATCTCTCGGGAAATTCCTTTTTGAATGCGCCTGTTTTTGTGGCGGCGGCAAGGTCTGCATCCAAAACCACAAAATCAGGGTTTTCCTTTGCCGCTTTAACGAGGGCGGCGCCATAAGCCTCTCTTGTTGCTAAAGTTTTAATTTCTGCCATAATTATTCGCCCTCCAATTCTTTCAAAGCTGCATCAAGCTCTGCCAAGGCAATTTCTGCCTGCTCAGCGCTAGGAGCCGAGCCATGCCAGCTACACTGATTTTCCATAAACGAAACGCCCTTGCCCTTAACTGTTTTTGCAATAATAGCGGTGGGCTTACCCTTACATTCGCGGGCGGCATCGAGGGCTTTTTCGATCTCATCAAAGTCATTACCATCAATAGTGATAACGTTCCAACCGAAGGCTTCAAACTTCGTATCGAAAGGAGCGGGGTTATTAACCTCTTCAACTGTTCCATCTATCTGAAGTCCATTATAATCAAGGAAGCAAACGAGGTTATCGAGCTTCTTGGCAGCAGCGAACATTGCTGCCTCCCAAACCTGGCCCTCCTCCGATTCGCCATCGCCAACGATAGTATAAACACGGAATCCCAAATCAAAATGCTTAGAAGAAAGAGCCATTCCGCAAGCAGCCGAAATACCCTGACCAAGAGAGCCCGAGGACATATCAACACCGGGGATACCCTTCATATCGGGATGACCCTGCAAGCGAGCACCCTGTTTTCTTAAGGTTTCAAGCTCGCAAACGGGGAAATATCCTCTCTCTGCAAGCACGGAATAAAGACCGGGAGCAGCATGACCTTTCGAAAGGACAAATCTATCTCTATCCTCTTTTTGGGGATTTTGTGGGTCAATATTCATCTCCTTAAAATAGAGATACGTTAAAATTTCAGCGATAGAAAGCGAGCCACCGGGATGACCCGATTTGGCGGCACAAGTAGATTTAATTATGCCCTTTCTCACATTACACGCTGTTTTTTGCAAAGAAATTTTTGTTTCCTTTTGCATTTGTTTCATCCTTTCGATTCTTTATTTTAATAAATAATTTTTAATATGGTTTATAAAATCTGCAACTGCGCCAAGCTTCACATCCGACGCGATATAATCTGCTTCTTTTTTCAATTCTTCGGGAGAATTTTCACAGAATGCGCCAACATCCGCTTTTTCAACCATTTCGCGATCGTTATAGAAATCTCCGATGCAAAACAGCTTATTGCATTTTGTTATTTCTAAAAGCTTATCCATTTTAAAGGCTTTATTAATGCCCTTGGGAAGCATTTCATAGAAAATCGGGGAGGTTGTTATATAATCGCAGCTGGCAGGTTTATTATCGTTTAAATATGCTTTAACATTATTCAAATAAGCCTCATCGCTTGACATCATCAGAACCTTTATCCAAGGTTCGTTTTTAATTTCCTCAAAAGGCTTGAGAACCTCGGCAAAGCTTTCGCTCTTTCTATGAGCTATTGTATCAGCATTTTCGTTTATGGTTATAATGCTATCTCCCATAGTTACTTCAATTCCAATGTCGGGGAATTTATTTATAATCTCAAGGGTTTTGCTTTTGCCCTCTTCGCTTAGATAAACCGCATCAATTACGCATCCCTTTTCAACATCGAAAATAACAGAGCCATTGGTCAAAAGCGCAGGAGCATTAATTGGAAGACTTCTGAAAACTTTTCTTGCGGCATAAGGACCTCTGCCTGTTGCCACGGTGAATCTTCCGCCTTCGGACTTAAACCATTCTATTGCTTCTATATTTTCTTTTGGAATAATGCCGTCGTGGTAGAGTGTTCCGTCAAAATCGCTGACAAGCAAGCATCCATCAAAAATACCCATTAGTTTTCCTCCAATTTAGATAAAAATGTTTTAAAATAGGGGGGCAAATCGGAAGAAAACTCAAGATTTTTGTGAGTTTCGGGGTGGATAAATCCGAGCCTTCTCGCATGAAGACACTGACCTTCGAGCCCAAAAGCATTTTTCCCACCGTAAAGGGGATCTCCTGCGACGGGATGCCCGATATGAGCCATATGCACCCTTATCTGATGGGTTCTGCCCGTTTCTAATTTCAATCTCAAATGAGTGAAGCCCTTATATCTCTTAACAACTTCATAATGAGTTGTTGCAGGCTTGGAATTTTTTAAAGTTACAGCCATCTGCTTGCGCTTTTGAGGATGCCTTCCGATAGGAGCTGAAACAGTTCCTTCGTCATTCTTAATATTTCCGACGACAACCGCCTCATATTCCCTTAAAAAGGAATGCTCTTTAATTTGCTCAGCCAAAAAATTATGAGAAGAATCATTTTTAGCTACCATCAAAAGTCCGCTTGTATCCTTATCTATTCTATGAACTATTCCCGGGCGCATAACCCCGTTTATTCCCGAAAGACTGCCCTTGCAATGATAAAGCAGGGCATTAACGAGGGTTCCGTCAGGGTTGCCCGGTGCGGGATGAACGACCATCCCTTTGGGCTTATTAACAACAAGCAAATGAGAATCCTCATAAACTATTTCCAAAGGAATATTCTGCGGTTTTGCATCTAAAGGCTCAGGGTCGGGAATTTCAAGCGATATCTCATCTCCCGAAGAAAGCTTGAAATTTTTCTTAACGTTTTTTCCGTTAACAAGAACGTTTCCGCTTTCAATAAGCCCCGTTACAGCCGATCTGGACATATCCCGGAGCTTTTCGGAGAGATACGCATCTATCCTGATGCCACTTTTTTCTGATATCAGCTCAAGCTTCTCCATTTTCTTTTTCCTTTTGCTTGCTCTTTTTTTCATTTACAAGATCGAGAATAAAATAAAGCACCAAAAGCCCCGCTCCAACAACGATGCAAATATCAGCAACGTTGAATATCGGAAAATCGATAAAATCGGTTTTGATGAAATCCACAACCTTGCCGCTTCTGAAAACTCTGTCTATCATATTTCCGATGCCGCCCGAAAGCACGAGCGCAAGCCCCCAATCGGCAACCGAGCTTTTAAGCCTTCTCGAAAGAAGAAGAAAAAGCACAAGCAAAAGAGCCACGGCAGTGAAGATAATCAAAAACAGAGTTTTTCCGGCCAAAATGCTGAAGCCTGCGCCATCGTTATGAACAAGCTGAAAACTCAACACACCTTTTATAACGGGTATACTTTCATATCTGTTCTCAAAGATATCCAAAAATAAGAGCTTTGTTAATTGATCTGCCGCGATCATAATAAGTCCAACCGCGGCCGCAACCAACAGCGATATTTTTTGTTTTTTATTATTCGTCATCACTCATAAAAAGGCTGAAATCGAATTCCTGCTCTGAAGTCTCTTTTGCGGGAGCTTCTTCCTCTGCCACTACTGCTTCTTCTGCTTGCTCTTCTTCAGCTATATTTTCTGCATTTTCGGAAAATGATTCGATATCGATAATCTCTTCCTCTTTTGCCACTTCCTCAAAGGAAATTGCGGGTTCTGAGGGAGCCGCAACCTCGAATTCATCATCAATATTAGAATTAGCGATCTTCTCAAAGGCTTCGGATTTAAGCTCGCCGAGCTGCTCCTCATAGAAGCCGATAATAACGCCTCTTACCTGATTAAACTCTGTTCTGAGCTTTTCGCACATCATACGCTCTTCCTTGAGCTTTTCGCGAGTTGTTGTAAGCATTTGTCCGCTACGGGCAACGGCCTCATTAATAATATTTTCAGCCTCGGCTCTCGCAGCAGCGCTTATAGAAGCTTCTTTTCTCTGCGCATCCGCCAAAACTGCATTTGCCTTTTCTATAGTTTCTGCCGCCTGGCTATCTGCTCTTGCAATAATATCCTGAGCATCCTCTGCTGATTTTTCCAAAAGCTCTTCGGAGGCCTGGCGAGCTTCTGCTTCTATCTGCTCAGCAAGCTTCTGCGCTCTTAAAAGAACAGTCTGAATGCCATAATCCGAAACGCCCTCATAATTTGAAGCTTTGATCTCCTGAACAGGAGCTTCGGGCTTTTCAACCTCAATTTTTATAGGCTCTGCGGGAGCTTCTCCCCTTTGGCCCATTTCGAACTTTGCCTTTTCCAAAGAACGAATTTTCGCGGTCATATTTTCAATACAAACCGCTACCTCATCCAAAAAGAGGTCAACATCTGAGGTTTTATATCCACCTACTGCCGCTTTTTGGAACACCACGCTGCGTACGTCTTCTGCTGTCATATTATTATCCCCCTAATTATATTTTTTCCATTTCAGGATAACTCTACCCTTTCGGGAAAGCTCATCCGTTGATACAATAATAAATTTGCCAAAGCCTCTTATCGAGATTGCATCGGCGTTTTTAATTGCCACAGTCGGCTTTGAAGCTATGACGGAATTAATAGAAACAAGGCCTGCGCTGATAAGCTCCGCGGCACCATTTCGGCTCTTGCCCGAAAGCGCTGCCACAACACAATCAAGCCTCTTTGAAGCCACCGTTCCCGAGCCATCCAAAAAGCTCGACATTCCCGGCAGCTCTTCATCAAAGCCTTTTTTTATTTCAACTCCGACTCTGCCTATCTTTTCTATCTGCCCCATAATATATTCCGCTATATCCGAAAGCACGAAAACAACTGCTCTGCCCTCTTCTATGAGGATATCGCCAACCGTGCTCCTCTTTATTCCAAGCGCCATTAAAGAGCCAAGAAAATCGCGATGCGAAAGAGAATCCTTTTGTCTAAAACTAAAGGATAGCGCGCACAAAGGGAATTCGGCATTTTGCTCCTCCATCCAATCGGGAAAAATACCTAAAACCGCCCTTTCCGCATTCTCATATCCGCCGAAAAAGGTATGCTTTATCCCCTTTAACAAATACAAAATCTCTGCCTTTTCCGAAGGAGAGAGAAATCCCAAATACTTCGGAACCGACCTCATCTCTACTTGCTTTATCGCATCTGAAATCTTAAGATTAATATCAATATCAGACATTATCGAAAAGTCCGCTTGATTCGAGCTCTCCTAAAATAAGATCTCCCATAACGTCCACAGAGCGAGGAGTTATGATATATGTACAGTTAGCAACCCTTTGAAGCTGACCCTCGTTAGCATAAGCAACACCACTCAAGAAATCTATAAGGCGGCGGCTGATTTCTCTGTTTGCACCTTCAAGATTTAAAACGACGGTGCGCTTAGCGTTAAGATGGTCGGCAACTGCTCTGCCATCCTCAAAGGATTCGGGCTTTGCAAGAACGACCTTAATATTAGATGCGGGAACAGGCTGAGGCTCCTGCTCTCTTGAACGGAAGCTTCTAACCTTGGGAGAAGGCTGAGCCTTAGGCTCTTCATATTCCTGAGTTTCGGGAGCCACTTGCTCTTCATCCTCTACGGGAACGCTGACAATGTCTTTGAACCAATCTGTAAATCCCATTTTTATATCTCCTTTAAATTATTTATAAATTCTTTTGCCGAAAAGGGCAGAACCTATTCTTACAATATTTGCGCCCTCTTCAATTGCTATATCGAAATCCTCCGACATTCCCATCGAGAGGAACTCCATACTACTATTATCTATGTTTTTAGCTCTAATGTCAATAAATAAGTTGTGCATTTTTGAAAAATATCCTCGAATTTCGGATTCTTTCTCACAAATTGGGGGAATTGCCATTAGTCCTCTGACCTTCATTCCCGCCATATTTGCGATTTCTCTTACTGCTTCTTCCGCTTCTTGAGGCGCAAATCCCGATTTGCTTTCTTCTTGTCCTATATTAACTTCAATCAAAACGTCTGTCATAACGCCCTCTCTGATGCTTTGCTTTGAGATTTCTCTCGCAAGCTTCAAAGAAGAAACAGACTCTATCATCTCAACCTTGCCGACGATATCTTTAACCTTATTCGTTTGCAAATGGCCGATAAAATGCTTATGAACGGGAAGGAGCTGCTCATCTTTGGATAAAAACTCCTGAACTCGGTTTTCTCCAATAAAGCTGATTCCCTTTTCAATCGCGTGATTTATAACGGCGGTATGGACGGTTTTTGTTGCGGCAAGAAGAGTTATATCATCAAAGCTTCTACCCGTTTTTTCCGCCGCCGCAATAACACGGTTTTTTATATCATTATAATTTTCATCAAAGTATTCGCATTTTTGGGCGAATTCCTCAATCGACAACTTTTCCGTCATACAAATCCTTCCCTTTTATAATAACTTCGTCATATAGCTTAAGCCTTTTGCCTGTTGTTCCTGCTTTGCAAATATGATAACTATCGGTTGAATAGATAATATCTATCGGAACGAAATTCATAACCGAGCCTGAAAGCACGTAAACGCCCTTCTTTCCGTCAACAAAGCAGACTGCCTTGGAATTAACCTGAAGCCCCGAATAACGCTCTAACACAATGGTCATTTTCTGGCTTCTCATTCTTGCGAGATCACTATTCATAATGGTGCAGGAAAAAATAACGAGGGCCTTATCTCCGGAGCTTCCTTTATTAATGGATTTCACCTTAACGGGGAGCTCTTTAACCGAGTCAAAATAGGTAAAGAGGGTCATCTCGTCTCCTTTTTTGAGCTTTAAGCTCTCATTAAGTGTAACCACCGCCGCCAAATACCATTCATAATCCGAAACGATTTTTCCAACAACTCTTTCTTCGAGGATAGCTTCTCTCGGCTTAGCCTCGGAAATACTCCTGGCGGTTAATGCTTCTACATCCTTTCCGCTGAAAACAGTTTCATATCCGTCTTCAACCGAAACGAAATAGCCTGCGCTTTCACTCGTCACCTCAGAAAAACTTCCCGCGCCTTTAGATTTAAGGCTTGCAAGCTCTGATTTTTGTTCAGATAGA
>JAZORV010000026.1:0-1296 GCA_045656785.1 Acutalibacteraceae bacterium
TTTTTAAGGTTTGTTCAGCCAAAAACTCTGCGAATCGTAGAGTTAGCACTCATTAAAAAGCATCGGGCGAGCCGATGCTTTAATTATTCTTATTTAAAATTAACCTCTGCAACTCTAACGCAATATCCGCTACCATAAGAATATCCCGTTGCTTTGAGCTTTAGAAGGTCGCCCTCCTGACAGAACTCAAGGCTTTCACCGTTATCCATCCAGGATATGTTTTCAACCGTCTTATCAACCTGCGGCAATAAGGTTACATCATCCCCGCTGAAATCGATAGTTACATGCTCGTTTCCATCCTTAATTCCAAGATTGAATTTAAAGAAATAGGCTTTTTTCGGGTTATTAACGTCCTTTAGCCAGAAATCTTTTTTATCCTCATAAATAATATAGGGTCTGCCATTATATATAGCGGTTCCAAACTTATCCATCCAATCGCCTATAATCTCCATTAAGGCTTCCTGCATCTTATTGATAGAGGCATCCGCATTTGGGCCAATATTCAAAAGGAAGTTTGCGCCAACCTTTCTGCATTCACAAAGAGATTCGATAAGCATTTTAGGAGATTTATAGTTGTAATCATCTGCAGCTCCCCAATGGTCGAAAAGGGATTCGCACATTTCTCCCGAAACGTATTTCTTCTTTCCGCTTCTATCAAGAGGCTTTGGCATTCCGCGCTCGAAGGTTACTGCATCAATTTCAATTTCGCCCATTTCGCCTCTTGCTTCAAGCCCCGTATTATTGATAATCATGGCATCGGGCTGATAGCTTCTTATCATCTTATAAAGGCGGTCCTCCTGCCAATCATATTCAGGATACCACCAATTTCCGTCAAACCAGAAGCCTCCAACCTTGCCATAATTCTTGCAGAGGATTTCAACGCTTTTATAAAGATAATCGAGATATTTTGGAAAATCATCAAAGAAATCGCGGTTGTACCAATCAGCTGTTGTATGATAGAAAAAGGGCACGATATCCTCTTTTCGACATTCCTCAACAAATTCCGCAACAAGGTCTCTTCCTGCGGGCGAATGAGGAGCATCAAAATTATTTAAGCCTTTAACATCATAAAGGGAAAAGCCTTCGTGATGGCGGGTCGTCAGGCAGATATATTTACAGCCAGCTCTTTTGCCAAGTTCAACTATCTCCTTCATTGATTTTGGATTAAAGCTATCTTTTAGCTTCATATATTCATCCATATTCCTATGATGATTATGGAAGGTCCATTCGCCCGCATTAAGCGCCGAATAAAGCCCAAAATGAACAAACATTCCAAATCCCATTTGCTCGAAAGCT
>JAZORV010000027.1:0-3605 GCA_045656785.1 Acutalibacteraceae bacterium
GTTTCAGCTATTGTTTTTGTATTGAAAATTAAAAACTCGCCGTTTTTACTGGTTTCAGCTATATATGAAATTATCGAACAAACAAAAGCAGCGATAACCGCGCCTTTTAGCAATCCCAAAACAGCCCCTAAAAATTTATTAGCTTCATTTAATAGCGGTAGTTTAAAAAATCCGCACAAAAACTTTGAAATAAAACTAAAAACAAACATTAAAATTACAAATAAAATTATATCTACAACTATTGAAATAATTTTAATAGCCGTCGGGCGCACTAGCTTTTGAGAAATCATTTCGCTTTGTTCTCTTAAATCAAGATTATTATGAACAATTTCCGAAAAGATTTGCTCATCAATCCCAGCGATTTCGGAAGCTTCCTTAGCAAAATCGGGCAAAGCTTCAAAAGTAAGCTTAGTGCCTTTTTTTAGCTGCTCATTTTGTTTAATCTCAATAGCTTCACAAACGGATGAATGAACAAATTTATCATATATAAACTCCGAAATTGGCGTCGAAACCGAGGTAATTATAAAAACAGTTAAAAACAGACTTACTACGCTCATAACCGATCTTACAAAACCTCTTTTTAAGCTTAAGAAAACAGTTACAATAATTATTATAAGAACCATAACATCAATAAGAACACTCATTATGATTCCTCCGATTCATTTAACTTTACCTCATTCAAAACCATATTGTTTAAAACGAAAATGCTTTTATCAATAATAACGAATTTATTCTGCGATGATTCTAATTCATACTTGTAAACAGTCTCACCGTTCATGTTAAGCACGTAAATCCAACCGTCAGAAGAATAAGCAATTTGATCTTCACTTAATGATATAAACTCAGGAGAAGATGCTTCGCCGCTAAAGAATTCTTTATCCTCTTCTTTAAACAGCAGCATTTTCTCATCACTATCCGAATTCACGATACCTTCGGTACAGACAACGCCAAACCTATCAGATTTCATAAATATTGTAGGTTTATTTTTAAGAAGACTTTTTTCAGATAACGTTTCCTCGCTTATGCTTACAACACCATCTTCAGTGCACAATACATAACCTAAATCACTTGCTGCTACAGAATAAGACAATGCCTTATATTCATTATTATAGATTTTTTTCTCCGTTTTAATATCAAAAATTATAACATCGGAGCAATATTTTCCACCTTTAACCTTTAGAGTTGTCAACGCGACAGTATCTCCACTGTCAGAAACTGCAACGGAATTAATCATTCCTTCTTGTGATTCCCAAGAGAAAAGCTCTTCGTTATTTTTATTGTAAACGTATAGTTTTGAAGCGGATTTTTTAGAATCAGTAACAATAGCGAAAGTTCCATTTCTTCCAATTTCCGCGGTAATAATTTCTTCTTTGATTTTTTTAGAAATTAATTTCTCGCTAAGATTATAAATTTTATATTCTTTACCGTTCCTATCATATATGAGCGCTCTTTCAAATGCCACTTTCAATACCGGATCAGAAAAACCATGCTGTTCTGATAGCATTTCTTTTGAATGAAGGTTAAAAACCTCAAAATATGTATCAGAAAGAGTTGCGACACAATCGTTAAAGTTTTCAATATCACAAACGCTATCTCCGTTAAGTGTTATAGGAAATCCGGTTCCGCTTCCAATTTTAACAAAACTATTTGAAAGTTTTTCCGATAGCCCGGTTGGAGATAACAAATGCAAAATTACAAGAGAAACAATTATTGCAGCTGTAACAATAATCGCAGATACTCTTTTAATTGTTTTGAACTTTTTGGTTCCGGATAAAACCTTCAAAGGTGATGAAGCTCGATTAAGCTCAGAAGGGCTTTTGTTAGATAAAACAACTCGTTTTTTCGGTTGCTCTTTATTAAGATAACGCTGTTTCTCTTTTTGAAATTTACGTTCCCTCTTTGCCAACTCAGCGCTTTTAACCGGAATATCTTCATCAATTTTTGATTCATCAAAGGCGCGAAGCTTATAGTTTTCTGAAACAGTTTTTTTAGGCTTTACCGCCTTTAGCTTTTTAACATTTTTCTTTTTATAATCAGGCATTTTCTCCGCTCCTTTCTTAATAATAAACCTCTTTTAGATAGAGCCCTTCCGCGGGCGCTGTTGCCCCTGCAAAGCTTCTATCCTTTGATTCGATAATATTCTTAATGCTGTTAGGTTTGATTCTTTTGCTGCCGACCTCTAAAAGAGTTCCTGCAATAATCCTAACCATATTATATAAAAAACCATTTCCGGAAACAGAAATTTCGATAATATCTTCTGTTTTTTTTACCGAACAATCGGTTATCTTTCTAACCTTATCCTCAACCGATGCACCCGAAGCGCAAAATGCCGAGAAATCATATTCGCCGATAAACAGTTCCGCCGCTTTTTGCATAGCCTCAACATCAAGCTTATACTTAACCTGATATGCTCTTCCGATTAGAAAAGGGTCAGGATTTCGGGAATTATGAATCCTATAAACATAAGTTTTACCTTTGCAATTATACCTTGCATGAAAATCATCGGGAACTATCTCGCATTTAATAACCGATACGCCCTCGGGCAAATTATTATTGAAGGCATCGGGCATTTTTTCGGGCTCAATCGAGGTTTCTGCATCAAAATGGCAACAAAAATTAAGCGCATGAACGCCTGAATCAGTTCTGCTACAGCCTGTGATATTAGTTTTTTTAGAAAATATCTTTTCTGCTGCGGTGCAAAGCGCTTCCTGAACTGTAAAACCATTCGGTTGAACCTGCCATCCGCAAAAAAGAGAGCCTAAATATTTAATGGTTAATAAATAACGCATAATTCACCTCAAAGCGTAGGTAAAAATATTAAAACAGAGTTAATCGGCAAAGAATTAAGCAATATTACCGCAACAAAAACAGCAACAAGCACAATCAAAGAAACGAGATCCCGATAGGAAAATTTCAACTGTTTTAAGCGTGTTCTTTTATGGCTTCCCGTATAGCATCGGCTTTCCATCGCTTCGGAAAGCTCAAAAGCTCTTCTAACAGAGGAAATAAGCAAAGGGATGAGAATGGGAATCAGCGCCTTTACCTTTTTAACAAGGCCCCCGTTCTCAAAATCTGCACCTCTTGCCTTTTGCGCATTCATAAGCTTATTTGTTTCATCTATAAGGGTTGGAATGAACCTTAAAGCAATAGTCATCATCATTGCTATAACATGAACCGCATTTCCAAGACCGACAAATTTTAAGGGAGAAAGCAGTTTTTCGATAGCGTCGGTTAGCTGGGTCGGAGTTGTTGTATAGGTAAGCATGGCGCTCATTAGGATGAGGCTAACTATTCTCAATGCCATAAATATAGCTTTTCTGACACCGAGCCATCTTATATCAAATATCCACCAATCAATAAGTTGTGTTCCACCCTCGGCATAGAAAATATTGAGAATCGCCGTTAGAGCGATAATAAACCATATTGATTTAATATTTTTGAGATAAACTTTTAAAGGAACCTTTGTTAAAAACATCAAAAACAAGGTTATGGCGGTTAAAAAGATAAGCGAAGAAAAAGATGCGGTCAAAAAGATAAAAACGATATAGGCAATAAGGCCTAAAAGCTTTAAACGAGGGTCAAGCTTATGAACAAAGGAATTTGTT
>JAZORV010000028.1:0-3659 GCA_045656785.1 Acutalibacteraceae bacterium
TTAAATACATAAGATATCAATCTTTAGTTTTCCACTCGAAAAACCAAAAGGGAGGATTTTTTAATGACTATTGAGGAATTAGGCAAAGAATACAACGCTCAATGGAGCGCTATTATGGAAAAAATCAAGCGTATGCAGGAAGAAGCAAAGTTGCTTTCTCCCGAAAAGCGACTAAAGCTTATGAGGAGAATAAGCTCTCTGGCAGATTCTGCGCTTATTTGCAAGCAAGCGGCGAAAAAGCTCATGAATTATTATAAGGAGGGTGAAGAATGAGGCATAAAAAGCTCAGCTTTGATATTTTGAGCGAGCATACGATGTATTTATACGATGCCTGCATTTATGATGCCCCGGCGCCGAAGGATCAGCTTTCGAAAATCAGAAGCCTTATTTCGGAGATTATCGAAACGGAGCTGACACCACGCCAAAAAGAGCTCGTTTTAGAGCATTATTTCAAATCAAAAACCATGACCGAGATTGCAGCCGAGCAAGGGCTTAATAAATCAACCGTTTCAAGGATTCTGAAAACTGCCAGAGAGCGCATTTCCCACACCCTCCGCTTTTCAGCTCAGCATCTGCTTCGCGATCGGCTTCAAGGTCTATAAAAAATTATAGCTCAAGGAGTGTCCCGTTAATCGGACACGAGCCTTGAGCTTTTTCTTTTTTAAAAAATATAGAAAAACGGCACGCAAGCCATCGCAAAAAGTGAGCCTGCGATAACGTCCTTAATAAAATGGACTCCCGAAAGAATCCTGCAAACGCCCAGCGCCGCCGAAAGAATCAACAGCGCCGAGCCCAAAAGCGGAAACCGAGAAAGAGCGCAAAAAGCGATAACAAAAGCAGAAAAGGTATGCCTTGAAGGGAAGGAAACACCTTTGGTCAGCTTCTTCTTGAGGGGCTCTATATCGAATTTCTCGTAAGGACGAGGGGCATTTAAAAGCCTTCTGAAAACACTTAAAATCAAAAATCCGATAAATGGAACAAGGGTCTCTTTAAAGGGAAGCTTCTTATCCCAGACAGCCAAAAAAGCCAAAAACACGGGATAAAAAATATACATAAAATAAGTCGCAAATTTTGAAACAAAAAGCACGGTCACCGATAATTTCGGGCGGCGCCTTATGCCTTCAAGCATTGCTTTATAAGCAGCCTCTTTCACGTTAATAAACCTTGATGCTCTTTATAGAATAAGGCTTTGTGAACTCCCTGATATTGAGCGCAATTCCTCTGCCCGCAAGGTGATTTAAGGGGCAGATAGCCTTATGGCCTATATTAAAGCCGCGGAAAACGAGCTTTTCTTTTCCGTATTCAGTCGGCAAAATTCCGATTGAATAATCCTCAACCGCTGAGCCTTCTTCCAAATTCTCTTCTATCACGATATATTTCAAGGAAACGTCCTTTCCAAATTCGCAAACGAAGGAATCGCCCTCCTTTTTAAAATCCTCGAAGGTGGCAACAGGCTCTGCAAATTCCGAGCGAATCTTATTTCCAAGCTGGAGGAAGCGCTCGGCATCAGAATCCATAATAAGGCCTCGGCGGTCGGGCGCGATATTAATAAGCATATTCGCTCCGTGACCAACCGAATTGAGATAAAGCGCCCAAAGCTCATCAAGGCTTTTGAGGGTATCGGCATCAGCATCGGAATAAAACCACTGTTTTCTTATTCTGAAATCACATTCTGCAGGCAGGAAAACGTCCTCATCGAGGGCATCCTCAACGTTTGTTTGAACAGAAAAGGCAAGGGAATTAACCTCAGGCTTATCCGTCATTGATGCAACGCCCGATTCATTACCTATCCAGCGAGTGTCGGGGTCCCACATATTAAATATGAGAATCTCGGGCTGAAGAGCGCGAATTTCGGCGGTGATGCGCTTGGTGTTATACTCATGGCCTTCACTTCCGCAACCATCGAACCAGAGATAATCAATTTTTCCATATCCCGTTAAAAGCTCGGAAATCTGATTTATAAAATAATCGTCATATTCGTCTGCATTCATTTTATTAGAGCCAAACTGCGCGGGAGAATAATAAAGTCCAACCTTGATATCATGCTTTCTGCAAGCCTCGCAAAATTCCTTTACAACATCCCCCTTGCCATCTCGCCAAGGAGTTGTGGCAACGGAATAATCAGTATATTTTGAGGGCCAGTTTGCAAAGCCATCGTGATGCTTGCAAACGAGAATAGCATAGGTGGCTCCCGCCGCTTTTATAGCCTTTATCCATTGCTCGCAATCGAGCTCTTCGGGATTAAATTTATCCTGCGGCATGGGTTTCATATCCCAATCCTTATGCCCTTCATAGAAGGTTCGAATTCCAAAATGGAAGAAAACTCCCAATTCCCAATCTAAAAAATCAAGCCTTTTTTTCGGAATATTCATCTTTTTCCCCCTGAAAAAATCATTTCATCGGTTTAATTATACAATGTTTTCATAAAAAAATCAATGTAATTTTTTCTGGGAGTAAAGACAAAAATTATATTTCGGAAAATTCCTCGCCATCATCATAAAGAGAACCATACTCATCTTCGAAAACATCCTCGAAAACGAGGTCAAAATCCTCTTCGCGAATATAGGCATCGTCCTTTTTTTGGGGCATAAACTTATCGTAGCCTTCCATCAGATCTTCACCTCTTTCGTTCGGTTTCCATTAATAATATCCGTACAAAAGAGGAAAAAATACAGAGAAAAAATTGGTTTTTAAAAAATTTAATCCAAATCGAGCAATTTTATGGGTTTACAAGCGAAAGAAAATTTTATATAATGGTTGTCGAAAGGGTGAAAAAGCTTATGAAAATTATTGATAAACTTTGGAATTGGGGGCATCTCGAGGGCTCTCATAACGAGCTTTTGGGATTTGATTGCGAAATGTCCCCCGAAGAATATGCTAAAGAATACGGAATCAAAAATTCCTTTATCGTGTCTTACGGTGGAAATATCCAGCCTCCTTTCGGGCCGTTTGCCGAGCGATTTTCGGCTCTTCGCGAGGTTGTTTTCTCGGTTCTCGGAGATTTTTCCTCCCCTCTGCCCGAGGATAGGCTCGGAAATACAAAGGATATAATCGAAGCGATAAAATCCTCCGATAATATAACGGGTGGAATTGTTGACGATTTCTTTTCTGAAGAAAGAATGAAGCGCTTTCCTCCCGAGGTTTTGATGGAAATAAAAAAAGCTCTCAATGAAAAAGGGCTCAAATTTTGGTGCGTTTTATATGCTCATCAGTTAGACTTCGACCTCTCACCTTATCTCGATTGCTTCGATGGCATAACCTTCTGGATTTGGAAATGCGAGGATATTAAAAATATGGAAGCCTATCTCGAAAGGGTTATTGAGCTTTCGGGAGAAAAGCCCTTGATGCCGGGAGTTTATCTTTGGGATTATGGCGCAGAAAAACCGATGGATATGGGTCTTTTCGAGCATCAGCTTGACTACTATTTCGAGCTTTTGAAAAAAGGGAAAACCGATGGCATCGTTTTTTGTTCCAACACCATCGGTGATGCAAAGCTTAAAACCAACACCCTCCTAAAAAAATATATAAAAGAGCAAGGCGATAATAGTGTTTGTTGAAACACTACGTGTTTCGTATTGTGCTATGCACAATACACGTTTGCGTATCACGCAAACAACAAAACTATTGCAATGAGTGTTGTGCAAAATTAAATATTAAAA
>JAZORV010000029.1:0-6182 GCA_045656785.1 Acutalibacteraceae bacterium
GTTTTTTCATTGGTCTTTCCTCCTTTATATTAATTAAAAATTGCGTAGTTTAAGAATCGAAAAAGAAGTAATGCTTTGCGTGGAGCTAATAAATGAATGCACCTGCGCCCAAGCTATTTTCTTTTATTTAAGCCGCGCTACCTCTTTTTCTTGATGTAAAAAAAGCGAGCGCGCCAATCATTAATACAGCACCGATAACGAAGAAAATTGTTGTACCGATGCCACCGGTCTCGGGGAGAGCTGAACCGGGCTGGTTGGTGATTTCTGCCCAAACGGTGAGAATAGATTCTGCCTTTCCGGAAAGGTTCACGATAGAGCCTGATCCGTCGTGAGTTCCGTTAACCTGCAGAGTGCCAACGGAGCCGAGAACACCGATCTCGTCGGTGATAGTAACGTAGAAGGGCTTGTCGGGGAGAACGTAGCCATCGGGAGCCTTTGTCTCAACAAGCTTATATTCGCCTTCTGCAAGACCGAAGATTGTAATGTCACCTCTGTGTCCGCCGTAGTTATTGGTGGAGAGGTTGATGGTCTCTGCGCCTTCCTCGTGAACCTTCAAGGTTTCAACTGTTCCTGCGGGGTCAACAACGTATTTTGTGAAGTTAAGGGTTTTTTCGTCTTCTTCAACAGATGCAGGAGCTTCGGTGAACTTAACGAGATGATATTCGCCGTCATCACCCTTCTGATAAAGCTGGAATTCAGCGCCGATAAGACGAACGTTCATGAATACCTTGTTTGCATCCTGAGCAAACTTTGTGAAAACGAACTGATAGGAGTATACGTTTGCATCATCCGAAACGCGACCTGTGGAAAGGTCATCGGTCGGGTCGTTGGAATAGATAAGGGTTGCAGTATTGGCGTTTGCCTTCTGGGCCTTGATGCCGGTTGTAACAACAGCATCGTATTCGATGGTAAGCTCATCGCCGATTTCGAAGAGATGCATATAATTTGTGAAATCAACCTTGAAATCAACGCTTCCGCTTGTAGGAACGTCGAGATCATAATGCTCGCCTTCGTTTACAGTGGCACCCTTCCATTTAACCTTGATGGAATCAGCCTTAAGCTCGAGGCCATCGTGCATGGTATCCTCTACTGAATAGTGATATGTAGTATAGAGGGTGTGAGAAGGAACGAGGGTTGTGATTTTGAAGGAAACTGTATCGCCGATTGTGGCAGATGTTCCGTTTCCGTAGGTGTTTCCATCGTTTTCAAGAACAGACTTTGTGATTTCGGGGCGGTTTGCTTTAAGGGTTACAACCGCATCCTTGTTAACGGTTGTGAGCATAACAGCCGAACGAACAGCGCTTGTGTTTCCTGTGAGGTCTGTTGCATCGTAAACGAGGTAGTAACCATAGCTGAGGTTAGGAATGGTTACCGAGTTTTTGCCTTCGTCAACAACAACGGGAGGAATAACTGTTTCGATAACGGTTGAAGACTGATTTTTCTTTTCGATGTACTCGTGGAACTCTTCGGCAAGCTGAGAAAGGCCGATGTTGCCTTTTTCATCCTGAACCTGAGCGATGTGGTCAACAGCTTCCTGAACGTTTCCGTTCTGCTTTTCTCCGAGAACGCCATCGGCGCCGAAGAAATAATCATAGAAGGGAATGTTGCCATTTCCGTCGGTGTACCAGCTGTAAGAAGTGCTGGTAGCGCTTGTGCTTGCATTGAAAACCTTATAAACGTTGAAGGTCTTTAATGCAACTGTCGCATCGGAATGCGAGGGGTTTTGGATGGTGATGCTGCCGGTAGGCTCTGCTGCAGAAGCAGTGATAGAGAAACTGCCGAAAATGAGGCAGATGCTCATAAGAATCACCAAAAGTTTTTTGATTGCTTTCATTTTGATTTTCTCCTTTTTTATAAATTTTTTTGAAAGCTTGGTGTTAATTTTGGCACCCCCCTTTTTTATTGTGGGTACCTATGTAAATGCCGAGAGCTAAAGCAATAATCAAGAGCCCTATGGCATAAAACATACTTGTTCCTAATCCGCCTGAAACGGGAAGCTCGATAGCCTCAGCGTTTCTTACTATGATATTATAGGCGGTTGAGCCGGCTTCGGCATAGAAGCTATCTTCAACTGTTACCGAGCCGTTTTCATTTATTGTGAAATAGATATATTCCGTCATTTCGAGATAGCCTTCGGGGGGAGAGGTTTCTGTAAGGCGATATCTCACTGCGCTTTTAAGGTTATCGAAGATGAGCGTTCCTGCATCCCCCGTTATGGCGGTTTTAACAACCTCATTCGGAAGCACGTTTCCGTCTTCATCAACCGCTTCTAATTTGAAGCTTGCGCCTTTAAGCTGAATTGAGCGGCTAAGGTCGGTTTTTGTTAGCCTCAGCATAACTCTCTTCGTTGTATTGGTAACGGTTAAAAGGGTGTTTTCCTTTCCGTTTTCATCGGTGGTTTTCTTTGGCAGCTCATAGGAAACGAGCCAGTTGATAAAGGTTCCGTCCGCCTTGGCGGATTCTGTGCCGATGGCGGTTTCTTTTATCGACCATTCTATCTTTTCTCCGTTAACGTAAACAGGGAGGTTTTTCCAGGTGTGCTGCCAGTTGTTATCAGCGTTAAGCTCAACCGTCGGCTCAACACCGGCGATAACGGTTGTAACGAGCTTTCCATTTGCTAAAAGCTGAATCTTAACGGGCTGCCATTCGTTTTCAGGGCAGTCCCAATTCTTTTTGGCGGTAACGGATGAAGAATCGGTGCTGTTGCCTACAATGAGGATTCCGCTCATATATTTTATAAGCTCGCTGTTTCCGCTGATAATGCCAATGGTTCCCTCATCGTCAATATAGCCTATCTCGATATTTCCGATAGGGGAGTAGCCCTCGGGCGGCGTAACCTCTTCAACAATGATGTTTCCGAAGTCATAGCTGAAGTCCTCGATTGAAATTTCAAAATATCCGTTTTCTCTGCCCTCTAAAACGGTGTGCGTTCCGTTCGCGGGATCATATTCATAAGCGTCCTTTTCGGAATTATAATTAAACTTGAGCGCCTTTCCGTTTTGCTTCAGGCGGAAGGTTGCGCCTCCGATGGAAACGCCTGTTAAGCTATCCTGCTTTTTGATGATTATTGAATTGCTCTTGTTATAAATATTGGTAAATTCCGCCCTTAAAACTTCATCAACACCTTCGTCCAGCGCATAGGTCATGCCCTTAACGGTGAGCGAGGTTCCCGAGCCGGTAATAGATTGGTCTCCATGGGCATCCATAACGGTATATTCCGAATAAACGCTGAAATCAACGTCGGGAGTATCGAAAAGATGCGGATGCTCGGTTATTTCCCAATATTCACCATAGTCAACGTTGGTTATTTCCCACATATAGGTATCGCTTGCGTCGTCGTGGGTAGTGGCTTTATCAAGGGTTAATACCGTGTTTGTTCCTGCTGAAACGTCGGTAGCGTCTATATAGAAGTCGGATTTGGCTTCTTTAATAAGCTCCTTATTTCCTGCGAAGGTTTTGTAAACGTGGATAAGCCCCTCTTTTTTAACAAGCTTTCCGTCTATATGCCAGGCATCTGATTGGCATTTGAAAACATACCATCTGATAGCGTATTCCTTCGAGCTCAAATCCTCCGCCTTAACAGTAACGCCATCAACCGATAGATAGCCGGTGTTGGCATATTGCTTAAGGCTTTCGAATATGTAATCATCGCTTGGCAGAGCCGATAGCCAAACTCCATCCTCTCGCTCGCCGTAAAGCGCGCGGATTTCCTGGTCGGCTGTATAAGAGTTATCGGGGGTTACGTCTGCAATACCGTATCTTGATTGCAAGGTGCCGTCTCCAAGGGAGGGGTCAACTCCTCCAACGTATGCCGAGAAAAGCTCGTTTGTATATTTATTGGAGTCCTGCCCCGTAACGTTGCCTTCGGTGTCAACCGCAACCGAGTCGAATCGGATATAGAAGCATGCCGAACGCACGGCATCATATTCCCAAACCGCGGTGAGGTTAATGGTAGCTCCCGAGGCATATTGCAAAAGCTCTTCCCAAACGAGGGTCGTGTTCGGCTGGAGGATAACGTCTGTTCCGTCAATTTTCCAACCCTTAAATTGAACAACTCGCGATTGCCCCGTGTTATTGTTCATAAGCTTTCCTTCAACGGTCTGCTGGGAAACATTTCTTATTATTGCTTGCGAGCCCTCTGAGAAACCATCGGTGATGGTGGTGGAGGAAACGCCGGCAATGGTCGGCGCAATGGGGATCGTAACCCCGCTGACGGTCGGGAAATCAATGTCGTAATTAATATTAACAAAGGTGATAGGCCCTAAGATCGAGCCGGTGAAGGTGGTGGCGCGGGTTATCGTAACAGCTTGCCCGGCGGAATAGGTGCTTCCGTTTGCCGCCCATTCGTAGTTGCCCTCGGGCATCTCGATGCTTTCTCCCGAGCGCACGTATTTGGTGGCGGTGGCGCCGTCGGGATAAACGAATTTAACTGTGTAAAAATTAAAGGCGGTGCTGGTGGCAGTTCCATTATTTGGAATCAGGCGAACGTATCGCGCCGTTCTTATATTGGTTGAGCTTTGCCTGTAAGCGATAGTAGTGGTAACCGATTCAATTCCGATGTTGGATTTAGAATATGACCCGTTTAAAGAGGTGGCAACGGAAATATCAAAGGAATTATAATGGTAATTCGTTCCGAGAGAGGAGTTAACAAGCTCTAAAACGTCCTCCGTGTCAATGGTTCCGTTATATCTGTTGCTGCTTCTAACGGAGGTGAAGGGCAGAGAGCCGATGCAGGTCCATTTGTTATCAAGATAGATGTAAAAATTTGCGTTGTATTGCGTTGAGGTTGGGTCGTCTCCAACGCCGATATAAGTCGGAACGTTATGCTCGGGCTCTTTTAGCTCCTCCTCTTCTTTTTCTTCAAATTCATGAAGAGAAGGGTTATCGAGCCTGTTAGAATTGAGGCTCTCGTTTAAAACAATATTCGGAAGCTCCTCGCTTTGGGAGATGATCTTGTTATACTCCGCAACTTCCTCGCTCGTTAAAGGAAGGCCGTCGTTTTCCTTTTCGGGAGAATTAAGATCATCGTTAAAAATTAGCGCGGAGGACATAACGTCGGTTATAACCGCCTCTAAAGAAAGCTCTTCTGTGCCATCCATAAGGGTGAGAATTTTATTAATATCGTTATCCTCAAGCAAAACGATATAGCAGTTTTCATCGTGGGTGTGAGCGGGCTTTTCGCAGATCAGAAGGTCATCCTCATAGCAGGAATCGGAATGGGTGTGCGCCGCGGTTTCGCATCGAAGCTCCTGCTCAAGCGCAACGGAATCGGAGATATTCTCCTTGAAAAGAACAGCACAAACCAAAGCACTGACAGCTATCGTGCAAAGAATAAGCAGAACGCTTTTAATATTCAGTTTTTTGTGCTTATGTGTATCCATTTTTTTGCCTCTCGCGGGTTAAACTGTTCTAAAAATCGAACGGGTATATCGTGAATAAAACCTCTCCTATAAGTCTGTCCTCTGTAACGGCTCCGATCTCCTCAAGCCTTGAGTCAAGAGCTATCTCGCGATTGTCTCCCAAAACGAAATAGGAGCCGGTCGGCACGCTGTAAGGGAAATTGATGTTGCACTGCCCAAGCGTGAGCTTTTCTGCATAGCCTTCCTTCAGCTCCTTGCCGTTAACGGAAACCTTTCCGAAAGCGTCGATCGAAAGCTGGTCGTTTCCGAGCGCTATGACTCGCCTTAAAAGGATCTTGTTGTTGTAATAAAAAGCGATAACGTCTCCTCGCTCTATTTCCGAAAGAGTGCTGACCATCATTATCTGTCCGTCCGAATAGGTCGGGGACATACTTTTGCCATAATATTTAACGATGGGGAAAACGAAGGTGAAAAGATTAACGACGATCGAAGCTATCAATACGACCGACAAAACGATTTTAAAAGCACTTTTGAAAAATGACGATTTGAAAAAGCTCTGCCGTTTTTTATAATGCTTTCCTCTTGCCATAAAGCGCTTCATCTCCCTTCTTTTCGCCAAAACCCGTAATAATGATTGTAGTTTGTCGAAACGCAAAAAGCGCTTCGACAAGCCACTTTTCAAGTGGCTCAAGCAAAATTAAATTCTAAATTTAATTTTGTACAACACTCATTACAATGGAATGGGACAAATTTTTTCTAAAAATTTGTCGCAAAATCAAAGATTTTGTGGCGAAACAAGATTGTTTCGCCTAACCTATACCA
>JAZORV010000030.1:0-6587 GCA_045656785.1 Acutalibacteraceae bacterium
GTATCTGCAATTTCAAGAGCGATAAGATGAGAGCCTTCTTAAAATATATGGATCTTTATGAGGCGGCAGGAATTGAGGTTGAATTTAATTTCGGCTGGAAGGTATCAACTGAAATTTACGAATGGTATTCGATTCCATCTCAAGGTCCGCAGAAAAACGGCGGAAGCGGAAGATCTGCATCGGCTCCTAAAAATTTCGAGGGCTTTGCTAAATGTTGCGCTTCAACCATCAAATTCCTTTGCGAGGAAAAGGGATATTCCTGCATTAAGTATCTCTCCTTCTATAATGAAGCAAACTACGGAGACAGACCTTATGGCTCAGGCTCTTCTGATTTCGGCGGATACCCCGGCCGCGCTAAAGAGATGTGGGAGGTTATGCTTCGCGCAGTTGATAAAGAGCTCAAAGCTCAGGACCTTAAAAAGCACGTTGAATATTGGGTGTCCGAAGTATCGGGTACCGATGCCGTTGAGCTTGAATGGCTCGAATATATGAACGAGCATTGTAAGGAGTTTATTTCTCTCAATACCTTCCATCGCTATGCGAGACACTATGAGGACCGCCTCGAATATTTCTCCGAGATATTAAAACGCACAGGCAAAACGAGTGCCGCCGCAACGGAGTTCGCAGTATATTTGCCTCCCTGCTGGCAGCAAAGCAATATTGAATACGTTATGTCGGTTCTTCATTCGGGTCTCCGCGGAGCCCTTTATTGGTGCATACAAACCACAAAGATGACCGACCCCACCTGGATATATCTCGGAAAGGGCGGAAACTTCTGGTTTAACCCCCCTTATGAGGAAGAGCTGTGGGCAGAAAACAGGCAGTTCTATGAGCTCAGCCTTTTCACCCGATATATTCCCCGCCATTCAAGCGTTTTGGAAACCTATAGCCCCGATGAGGATATAAGAATTGAAACGATAATTTCTCCCGATGGGAATTATACAGTCTTCGTTGAAAACAAGACTTCTAAATACCCGAAAACGGTTGAGGTTAATTTCTCGAAGGCTATCGGCAAAACCTTCTATAAGCACGTTTATAATCCCAAGCTTATTGAATGTGATGGAAATATGACGATCCCCGCCGCCGAAAAGCAAATTGAGGTTGGCGATACCTTGCGAGACACGGTTGGAATGGATTATCAGCTCATTTGCTATACGACCTTGCCGCCCTACCGCCAGCTGAAGCTTAATCAAACTAAATTCACTCTGCCTTTGGGCGAGGAGTTTAAGTTAGAGGCGACAGCGGTTGATTGCGAAGGCGAGATCGTCTGGGAGGTCGTCTCTTCAGATGGCGTTCCTTGCCTCGTTTCAAGCGATGGCGTTGTTTCTTCCGCAGAGCTTTCCCGCGTAGGCGACGTTCACTGCATTAAAGCAAGCCTTAAAAACGACCCCTCGGTTTGCAGCATAGCTATGGTTAAATTTTCTTAATAGTATAGAAAAATCCCCTCCGAAAGTCGGAGGGGATAATTTTTATGGTATTCAATTATTTCGCATAGTCGATAGCGCGGTTTTCTCTTATAAGATGAACCTTTATCTGACCGGGGTATTCAAGCTCGTTTTCAATCTTTGTAACGATATCGTGAGCGAGGATAACCATATTGTCATCGCTAACCATTTCAGGCTTAATCATTATGCGGATTTCTCGGCCTGCCTGAATAGCGAAGGAGCTATCAACACCATTGAAGGAATTGGCGATTTCCTCAAGCTTTTCAAGGCGCTTAATATAGCTTTCGATGTTTTCGCGTCTGGCTCCGGGGCGAGCTGCTGAAATAGCGTCTGCCGCCTGAACAAGGCAAGCGATAACCGATTTTGCTTCAACGTCACCGTGATGCGCATGAATAGCGTGAATAACAGCTTCGTTTTCCTTGTATTTCTTAGCCGCTTCAACGCCGAGCTGAATATGAGAGCCTTCCTGCTCGTGGTCAAGAGCCTTTCCGATATCGTGGAGAAGGCCTGCTCTGCGAGCGAGGGTAACGTCCTCGCCAAGCTCTGCTGCCATAACGCCTGCTAAATAGCAAACCTCCAAGGAGTGATTAAGAACGTTCTGGCCATAGCTCGTTCTGTATTTGAGCTTACCGATAAGCTTTGTGAGCTCGGGATGCAGATTATGTATTCCTGCATCGAGAACGGCTCTTTCGCCTTCCTGCTTGATGGTCTTTTCAACCTCAGCGCGGGCTTTATCAACGGTTTCTTCGATTCTTGCGGGATGGATTCTTCCATCGAGAATAAGCTTTTCAAGAGAGATTCTTGCAATCTCGCGGCGAACAGGCTCGAAGCAGGAAAGGGTTATGGCTTCGGGCGTATCATCAATAATAAGGTCAACGCCGGTTGCAGTTTCGAGAGCGCGGATGTTTCTGCCCTCGCGGCCGATTATGCGACCCTTCATTTCATCGTTCGGCAGAGCAACAACCGAAACGGTTGCTTCCGAAGAATGGTCAGCAGCGCAGCGCTGAATTGCGTGAGCAATAAGGTCGCGAGCAAGCTTGTCCGATTCATCCTTGAGCTGCTGCTCATAATCCTGAATCTTGAGAGCCTTTTCATGAGAAAGCTCGCCATCGAGCGCTTCCAAAAGCTTGGCTTTGGCTTGCTCAACGGTGTAACCCGAGATTCTTTCGAGCAAATCAAACTGGCTTTTCTTCATCTGCTCAATCTCTTCGAGCTTGTCATCGATTTCCTTGGAGCGTTTCTGAAGCTTTTCATCTTTAAGCTCAAGGTTATCCATCTTTTTGTCAAGGTTCTCTTCTTTTTGCTGGAGCCTGCGCTCTTGGCGCTGGATCTCGCTTCTGCGTTCGCGAATGTCTTTGTCGGCTTCGGCTCTTATTTGCTGAGCCTCTTCCTTTGCTTCAATTCTTGATTCTTTTTTGAGTGCTTCCGCTTCGTTAATAGCATCGCTCTTCATTCGGTTAGCTTCTTTTTCAGCCGAACCGATGATAGCCTCAGCCTTGCGGCGGCGATGGGCAACACCGGAAGCGAATCCGATGATTCCGAAAACGAGGGCGGCAGCGGCGGCAATGATTATTGCCACAGTTAATTGCACCGTCATTTATGATGCACCTCCATATATTAATCGCAGTTTTTTGAAAAACGGGTCGCGTCTTCACCCGCTGATAAATTTATACAAACCGAATAGCCTGTCATTTTTCGCCTTCGCCAAGAGCAAAAAAGGAAACACTATCCGAATGTAAACACAATATCATATATATTTTAATACTATATCTCCAATATGTCAAGAGAAATAACAACAATATATAGATTTTTTTGCCCGATTTGGTGAAAATAGATAAATTTCGCCCTCCTTTTTCTACGTTTCAACTAAAAGAAAAACCGACATTTTCCTTGCCAAACCCGACGTAGAGTTGTATAATGAAGATGTAAGAATAATATTTTACGCTAAAGAGAAGGAAAAGATATAAATCAGATTGCTAAAGAGGGAGAAGCAAATGTTGAAAAAACAGAATTTAATTGCTACTGTGTTTTCATTAATTATGATAATCAGCTTAAACGTTATATCTCAAATTTAGAATAGGCGCATTTTTAGGAGGATATGATGATTAAAAGAAAAATTATGTCAAGAGTTAGAAAAGATGTGCCATCATATTATTATAGCAATTCCAAAGAGGCTCATTTTTTAGCTGTATATCATAAAAATATATGGTTCGACGGCGGATTCAGTCCTGACTGTTCTTTAGAAGAAAAAGCAGATTTTTATAACGCATCGGCATCCTTTGTGAAGCTGATAAAGGCAATCATTGAAGAAAACCAGGAAGAAACCCTTTATTTAGGATCTTTTTTGAAAGAAGTTAAAAATTTTGAGGATTGGTCAAACTTAAAAGAGTATGATTGCTTTAATAATTTGTCTCAATATATTTCTAACTGCGAAATAAAAAAGATAAATCCCAAAAAGGATGAATTTATGATAGACTATATCGTTGAAAACGGATTAAGGTATTTAACGAATATAAGTTTTTATTTGCCGAAAGCCAAGGCTATTATCAGACCGGACTGCCATATGCATTTGCAAATATTTTGTTCGGATTGCGAAAAATTCTCAAGGCAGAACTCAAGCTTGTTTTCTCGGGAAGAATTTAATTTGAAAAATATAGGGGACGGTTTTGTGTCTTTTAGGGATTAAAATTAAATAACGAAAAAGAGCTTTGGCGTGGTCTTTTAGAAAAGGTGCGTGAAAGCTCTTTTTATATTATCAGTTGTTTTGTTTCGCGGAATTATGCAAAAATCCCCGACTTTTGGTCGATGGATTTTTTAGCATTATAGGAAATTAGAATAGTTTTAATTTAACCTTTCCAAGGCCGAATGGGAGGAGGAGATAATCGGGAGTCCACCAGTTGTCATCAACGTGGCGATGGGCTATCCAATCCTCTCTGGTTGGGTCTCCGCCCCAGGGACCTGAAACGTTATCGTAAATACTCTTGCCCATATTATAGCCCCAAATGTGGCCAACCTCACCCTTGATTCTGTGATAGGGTCCCAAAAGGTTTCTAAGGCAGTTCGCAATCTTAACGGTGATAACGTTCTCGCCTGCCTTTAATGCCGATTTAATGTCAATCTCATAAGGCGCCCAATAAACGAAGCCTTGAGAAATTCCATTAACGATGATTTCGGCGGTGCATCCGTTAAATTCTTCAAAGGAGAAGAGAATGTTATCATTTTCGAGATCCTTTTCAGAAACCTTGATGGTCTGCGTGAAGGACATAGCTCCCGCATAGAAGGGGTAGCCAACCTTTGCAATATCCTTGCCTGCCGTATTTCCTTCGCTGTCGAGGGTGAAATGGCGGCTGAAGCGGAGGGTTTCGGTGTTTGTTGGCTCTTCGATAGAATAAACTCCGAAATCGCCGAGAACGTAGATAGATTCGAGGTCAACGCGCTCCTGGTTGCTTTCAAGATGACCCATCTTAAGCGCGGGCTTAAATGCCTTTTTGATGATAAGCTCGTTTTCGCCCAGTTTGCAGTTTTCGGGAAGCTCGATAACCTCGAAGGCTCTCGCGTAATAATAGCCGCAAAGCTTTCCGTCTGCCTTCTTGCCATTGAACCAAACCTCGCTTATATCGAGGTCCTCAAGCGCTAATTTGAGGCGCATTTCCTTGGCGGAATTGAAGGTATAGCGCAGGAAAACGTCGCCTTCATATTCTTCATTGTTGAGGATTCCGCAAATCTCGATTGAAGGATAGGTTTTTTCGCTAAATTCTTCAGATTCCTTCTTTTTATATTGAGCATCCTCGATAACCAAAACGTTTTCGTTATGGCGGGTGAGCTCCCATTTATCGGGGATTTCCTTAACGAGATAGCATTTTTCTTCCTGCTCTTTTATCAATTCATCGGCATCCTCGAGGGTGAGCATAACGCTTCCGCCTTCGGGGATTCTTATTGTGATCTCGGTTGATTCGCCATCAAAAGAGGAAGGAATATCGAAAACTTCGGCGGTCAGGGCAACCCATTGAGAAGCCTTCTTTTTGCCCGCAACCTTGAGGGTTATCTCTTTATCATCGGCGCATTCATCATTCATTATGAAATAATAATCACGCTTTTCATCGGCTCTGTGGTTAACGATGATGGGGGTGATATCGCTTGTGCAGGAGATTTTATAGCTCGAATTTTCGCCCTCAAGAATATTCAAAAGGTCTTTTCTGTTTTGGATGAAGATGCAGCCTGCATCTAAAAGCTCGCTTTCGAGGTCTTGATTGATTTCGCCATCCAAACGAGAGGGCATAGTTCCCAAAATGTAAACCTTTCCGCCCTTTTTGGCATATTCCTTGATAAGCTTTAAGGTTGAGGAGCGGATAACCTGCAAATAGGGGAGAATAACCGTTTTGTAGGTCATTTCGCCGATTCTGAAGCCATTATCCATAGCCTCGCCCATATCTCCGATGGTTGTTTCATCGCCAAATTCAAACTGGCATTGAGAAGCGCAAAGACCGCGAACGATTCCATAATAGAAGGTTTCGTAATCTCTTAAAACTGCATTTTCGGGGATGGTGGCATCGATAGCGGGGTCGAAATGCATATAAGCTGTGTCGAGAGGATGAATCATAACAACGTCCTTAATCGGCTTTCCTTGGCTTATGAACCAGCTTGTGCGGGAGAAATGATGATACATATCGGGGAATCTCTCCCAATAGGGCTGATAATAGTTCACTTGATGCGGGAAGGCGCGCTTTGCCTTTCCGTGGAGGTTATAGAAGAAGGCGTGAATACATTTGTGATTAACGCCGAGGGCTGCAAAATGATCAAACAAATGGCGCTGATCGCGGAAGGTGAAGTTATGGGTTGTAACTCCGAACATCTCGCAAAGCATATGCTCCTTGCCTGCCTGATGGGAGGCGGAGGTGAGCTGCAAGGGGGTGGTGTACATTCCGGTAGATGCCATCGGAGCCGAGAAATCACCGTTGGGAACTCCCATTTCGCCATCGTGCTGGCGGTAGCCGATATATTCTCTCGAATAAGGGGGCTTTATCTTGCCATAGCGCCAGGGCATATCGGCTTCTAAGGTATCCATACCGGGGATATCGAGATATTTATAATAGGGCATTGTTGCAATGGAGCCGAAAATCTGAGTTATGAGGGAATCCTCGT
>JAZORV010000031.1:0-5756 GCA_045656785.1 Acutalibacteraceae bacterium
GAAGCGGTTGTCCATGCCCTCTTGGGAACAACCACCACCGAGCGCAAGGGCGCTATCGGAATTATCGAAACCTTCTCGGCAGCCTCTGCTGTTAAGGCAGCTGATACCGCGGTTAAAACTTCCGATGTTGAGATTTATGACCTCAGAATCTCTCGCGGACAGGGCGGAAAGGGAGTTGTTATCGTTGTTGGCCATGTAAGCGACGTTACCGCCGCAGTTGAAGCAGGCTCTCGCTATGCCGAAACCCAAGGCCTCCTTCACGGAACCTCAATCCTCGCTAATCCCCATCCCGACGTTTGGGAGCACTTATAAGATAGAGAATTCCGGATTCTTAAAAAAAGAAAAAGAAGCACGTTTCGTTGAAACATGCTTCTTTTATTTATATTCAGAAAACTAATTCATTATAAAAATACAAATCGTGCAACAAGGGTCATAACAATAAGGAAGATTGCGTTTATAAGGGTGAAAAGCCAAAAATATCGTTTTGTGTGGCCGGGGTATAGGATTCGGTGCTCGCTAAAGGTTATAAGGCTTGCCAAAGAAGCGATAAGCGTTCCCGTTCCGCCTATATTAACGCCCATAAGCAGGGCTTTGTAGTTTGAAGTGAAGCGGGAGAGCAATATTGCTGAGGGAACGTTGCTGATGCCTTGGCAAGAAAGCACCGAAACAAGCAAGGTATCCTTTTGCAAAAGCGCCGAAAGCGCGGAATTAACTGCATCTATTCTCGAAAGGTTTCCTGCGAAAATAAAGAAGAAGAAAAAGGTTCCCAAAAGGGCATAATCAACCATTAAAAGCGCTTCTTTATCAACCGCAAACAACACCGCGGGGACTATAACAAGTCCTATCCAAAAGGGGATTATCCTAAAAACAATAAGAATAGAGAAAATAAACAGCACGCTATAAAGCAAAGTGTGTTTTATGCGAAGCTTTTCGGCAAATTTTTCGCTGATTTCAAGCTTTATCGGTTTAACAAACAAGCAACAAATCGCAAGCATAGCTATCGCAAGCAAAAAAGGCGGAAACATTATCGAGCAAAATTCGAGGGTTGGAATTTTGAAATAAGAGTATAGATATAGATTTTGTGGGTTTCCGAACGGGGTTAACATTCCGCCGAGATTTGCCGAAATGTTTTGTAGAATGAATAAATATGGTGTGTATTTTTCTTGCTTCGCAACGCTGACCGCAAAATATCCCAGCGGTAAAAAAGTTATAAGCGCCATATCATTCGCAATTATCATAGAGCCAATAAAGGTTATGGCAATAAGCAAGAAAAATAAACTGCGAAGATTTCCCGAAAACAAAACTAATTTTCGCGAAACAATGGTGAAAAATTTTATGTTTCTGAATGCGCATATAACCGCGAGGGTTAAAAACAAGCAAACTAAGGTTGTCCAGTCGAAATATTCAAAATAAGCTTTATCCGGTGGCACAAAGAAGCATGTGATAATAGCCGCAATTGCAGCTATGCAAAAAACCTTGTTCCTCTTTAAATATTTAATAATTGGCATAATCTTCCTCTTTAAACAGCTAATCATTCCATCTCAGAGAGGAAATATGCTCTCGTGTAGGCGATGTTGCCTTTTTCATCGAAGCATTCAGCTCTGACGTAGGTATCATCTTTATGAAGCTTGAAAGAAGCCTCGAAAAACTCGGTTTCGGATTTTACAACCCCTTTATGGCGGTTTCCCGTGTGGAATCGAACCTCTTTTAAGGGGGTGGAGGATTTGATTTTAAGTTCGCCGTCCTCATAGTATATTTCGGAAAGTATAGGGCCGCGCGAGGCATAAAATTCGCCGTTTTCGAAGGCGTTTATGATATTTTCATAAGAAAGACTCTCTGCAGAAATCATAATAAATCCACCGAACATATCGTTGGGCCTATGGTTATCGTCGGCCGCAACGGGGAAGGTGCGGATGCCTAAATTAAGTTGATCGTCATAGATGTCTCCGTTGTTATCATCGTGGCCATCAATGAAGGTTCCGTGGTTATAAATTTCGAGGTTATTCATGCCCTCATATTTGCTATAAACCGAATAATTCTCTCTCGACCAACGAGGGTGGTTATAAGAAACGATAAAGCCTGCCTCTTTATATCTTTTGATGGCTTCGTTTATGGCTTCGGGCGTATGGCTTTTATCAAGAAGCTCACCCTTTGATTTGATTTTGCTTCTCCATTCGGGGATATGAAGCCAATTAAACTTTGGATGGTCAAAATCGGGGTCAAAACCAATCTGGAAAATTTCGGATGGATCTTTTTTATAAACGCAAAGATGCGCAACTATCCAATTATTAAAATCCGCTCCATAAATCTCATTGAATTCGAGTTCCATGCCGGCGATGGTGATGAAATCCTCATCGTCGAGATAGTTGTGGTAGAAAAGGCCTTCATGGTCGGTAATTGCTAAAACAGAATATCCCTGAGCTTTATATAGCGCCTTCAATTCCTCGGGGGAATAGGTACCATCAGATAAATTGCTATGGCAATGCATATTTGCTTTATAAAAAGTCCCTCTTTGGGGGAGAAGCTGCTTTTTCATAAAATATCTCCTTAAAAGTTATATTCCGTTTCGATTATTCTGCCGCCGCCGAGAAGGGTGTCGCCATCATAAATAACTGCGGCTTGTCCCTCGGTTATCGCCCTTTGCGGCTCATCGAAGATTATTTCAACCCTTCCGTCCTCTAAAGGGATTATGGTTGCCTTCTGTTCTTTGTGGCGGTATCGGGTTTTTGCGTTGGCTTTAATCGGCCCGTTTGGAGCTTCGCCTGAAATCCAATTAAATTCATCGGCAATGAGGCGGCGAGTGAATAGGTCTTCATTGTCTCCAATAATAACCGCGCCCGATTCCATATCCTTTCTTATAACGTAGCCCGGGCGGTCAAGCGCAAGCCCCAAGCCTCTTCGCTGACCGATGGTATAGTGAATAAGCCCCTTATGCTCTCCGAGGTCGGTTCCGTCGGTTCTTATAAAATGCCCTTTTTTATAGGTTTTACCTGTTTCTTTTTCAATAAAGGCGGCGTAATCGCCATCGGGGATAAAGCAAATATCCTGGCTATCCTTCTTTTTTGAGTTGATGAAACCATTCTTTTCCGCTTTTTCGCGAGTTTCCGCCTTTGAAAGCTCGCCAATGGGAAGGAGGGTGTGGGCAAGCTCAGACTGGGTCATATTATATAAAACGTATGACTGATCTTTAGCTTCATCCTTGCCTTTTTTGAGGAGATATTTGCCGGAATTTTCATCAAATTCAATTCTTGCATAATGCCCCGTAACGATATAATCGCAACCGAGCTCCTCCATTTTTTGGAACATAAGCTTCCATTTAATATGCTTGTTGCATTCGATGCAGGGGTTAGGAGTCAAGCCCGATTCATAAGCGCAGATAAATCGGTTAATAACGTTTTCCTTAAAGCTTTCGGCAAAATCGAAAACAAGATGCTCAATTCCAAGCTTTTCGCAAACCGCTTTTGCATCTTCGATATCGCTGTCGCTCCCCGTTGCCTTATCGGGGTTAATATTAATGGCGGATGGATGAAAAAGCTTCATTGTGGCGCCGATGCAATTAAAGCCCGCTTCTATCGTTTCGAGAGCCGCAACAGAGGAATCAACACCGCCACTGATCGCTATAAGAGCCTTCTTCATTCTTATCCCTCCAAAATTAGTAGTTTATGTTTTAATATTAAACATTTTTGGTTATTTTGTCAATAGAAATCTTTGTTCAACCCCAAAATTAGGTAGGGTAATGTTATAAATTTTTACATTTTTAGTTGATTTTGCTTTAAAATGTAACTGAATTGTAACATTTTTCGTTTTTTTTGCTCAAAACCCTTGAAAAACAATCGAAAATTGTGTATGATATACAAGTAGCAGAGTGAAATATTGTTCAACCTTTACAAAAATTTACTAAAAAGAGGTAAGAAATTATGTCGAACAGATTGTTTCAAAGCGTCGTTCATCAGATGAAGGATTCAGTCGATAGGATGATAGGCGTCGTTGATGAGAAGTCAACGGTTATCGCCTGTAGCGAGCTGACACAGGTCGGTGACGTTCACGACTTAAGGCTTTCCAACATTTCTTCAGCTTCGGATGCTTTTGTTAAAGGCTCTTATACATATAAGCCCTTCGGAACCTCCGCTGAGCCCGAATATATTTTATTTGTTGAGGGAACGGATGCTGAAGCCGCTAAGGTTGCAAATCTTCTCGGTGTTGCTTTCTCCAATATAAAATATTATTACGATGAGAAATATGACAGAGGAAACTTCATTAAAAATATAATCCTCGATAATATTCTCCCGGGAGATATCTATCTCAAAGCCCGAGAGCTCCATTTCAATAGCGAGGTCTCGAGAGCAGTTATGCTTATAAGAATCATCTCTAAGCATGAGGTTCCGATTTTTGATATCGTTCAGAATCTCTTCCCCGAGAAAACGAAGGATTTTGTTATCAACGTCAGCGAGAATGATATCGCTCTTGTAAAGGAAATAAAGCATAATACTGATTCTAAGGATCTTGAAAATCTCGCAAGATCTATTATCGATACGCTCTCAAGCGAGTTCTATATCCATGCAATCGCAGGTATTGGATCAACTGTTGATAACCTCAAGGAGCTTGCAAAATCCTTTAAGGAAGCGCAGATTTCTTTGGAGGTTGGAAAGGTATTTGATAATGAAAAAACAATCATAAGCTATGATAACCTCGGCATCGCCAGGCTTATCTATCAGCTCCCGACAACTCTCTGCGAATCATTCTTGAGAGAAGTTTTCAAGCGCGGATCTATCGAGAGCCTCGATCAGGAAACTCTCTTTACAATTCATAAGTTCTTTGAAAATAACCTCAACGTTTCCGAGACCTCGAGAAAGCTCTTCGTTCATAGAAACACCCTCGTTTATCGCCTTGATAAAATCAAGAAGATAACCGGCTTGGATCTTCGTCAATTCGATCACGCTATAGTTTTCAAAATCGCGTTGATGGTTAAAAAGTATCTTAAGGCAAATCCGATAAAATATTAATTTTAAGGCGGGATAAGTAAAGTGTCAGACGTAGTAACACCAAGTGTTAACAGCACCGTCATTGAGATGAAGGGCGTTTCTAAAACTTACCACACAGGCACGCACGCTCTTAATGACGTTAATATAACTATAAATAAAGGCGAATTCGTATTCGTTGTCGGAGCTTCGGGCGCAGGAAAAAGTACCTTTATGAAGCTCATTATGAGGGAAGAAAAGCCTACCGGCGGCGAAATAATCGTTAACGGCTTTAAACTTAATAAATTAAAGCGTCGCCAGATTCCGATGCTCAGAAGAACAATGGGCATTGTTTTCCAGGATTTTAGATTGATTCCTAATATGAACGTTTATGATAACGTTGCTTTTTCGATGCACGTTGTCGGCGCATCGAAACAGCAGATAAGGCGCAAGGTTTCGCATGTGCTTTCGGTTGTAGGGCTTAGCGGAAAAGCGAGATCAAAGCCATCCGAGCTTTCGGGCGGTGAGCAGCAAAGAGTTGGTCTGGCGCGCGCCCTCGTTAATAATCCCTCCCTCATCATAGCCGATGAGCCGACGGGAAACGTTGACCCGAATATGTCCTATGAAATTGTAGAAATGCTGACAGAAATCAATAAAATGGGAACAACCGTTTTGATGGTAACCCATGAGCATCAGCTTGTTCGCGATTTTAACAGACGTGTTATAATGCTTGAAAACGGCAGAGTTGTTGCCGATAATGCCGATGGAGGTGCGAAATGAGAAGCTTAAGATACCTCA
>JAZORV010000032.1:0-4796 GCA_045656785.1 Acutalibacteraceae bacterium
CCTTGAGACGCGGGTCAGTATCATGGGCTTATAGCCCTTGTGCAAACCACCCGTTTGACGGGTGGTTATGATTAATGATTCTTTAGGCAAAATGAGGTCTGTCCTTGTTTTGCCTTATTTAATTTCTTGCTCTATATCATCAAAAAGGTCATCGTTGAAGAACTCGCGGAGCGAAATATCCAATCCATCGCATAGTTTTTTGATAGTAACGATACCTGCGTTTTGGCTGCCGCCGTTAATAACGTTCTTTAAGGTTGATGGAGGAACAGCCGAAAGCCTTGCGAGAGCATTAACAGATAGCTTGTTTTCCTCGCATAATTGCAACAATCTGTTTGCCACAGCTTGTCTTGTATTCATAATATCACTCCTGGCGCTTGAATATGCCTTGAAAAAAGGCATAGGAATTATAAATATTCTTGCGGAAGCTCGGAATCGGAAATGATTTCCGAAAGCTCCTTTAAATCGGCGATTTTGCAGAAATATTTCTTGTCGATCTTGCTCGAATCAACGAGCAGAATCGAGCGATTTGCATTTTTTATATAGGCGCGTTTCAGCTCTGCTTCATCCTCGTTTGTATCGCAGAAGCCTGCATCTGCGGTGATTCCGCGGCAGGAGAAAAGAGCTATATCGGCATAAAAGCCTTCTATAGCCCGAACGGCGCCCGACCCCACGAGAGATTTCGCATTTTCGCGGAGCTTGCCACCTGTGCAATAAACCTCAATTCCATCTTTTTCCGAAAGAATATTGCAGGTTTTTATTCCGTTTGTAACAACCCTCAAATGCTTGAAGCCTTGCAATCGGGATGCAACCGCCGCCACAGTCGAGCTGGAATCCATAAAAAGGGTCATTCCGTCATGGATGAAGGGGAGCGCCTTTTGGGCAATCTTCTCTTTAGCTGCCATGTTTTCTATCTCTCTTAAAGTAAGCGGAAAGTCCTTCGCGTTGCCATCCATAAAAACTGCTCCGCCATGCGTTCTGTGGATAAGGCGGTTGTTCTCAAGTATGGTTAAATCGCGCCTTATCGTAGCTCCGCTTGAATAGAGTGCCCGGCATAATTCATCAACCGTTGCCGCCTTTTTTTGCTCCAAAATTTCCAGAATTTTGTCCTGTCTTTCCCTCGGAAGCATAATTCCCATCCTTTCGATGATTATTTTTGACTATTTTTGATTACTCTGCTCAAAAAACTTGAAATTTCATCTATTTTTTCGCCATCTATTTACATTTTCGCTTGAATGTTATATAATAAGTGTACCAAACTAATCAAAATATGTCAATCAATATTTTGCAAAATTCAAACGGAGGGAAAGAGAATGAAAATTCTTGTTCTGAATGCAGGAAGCTCCTCGCTCAAATATCAGCTTTTTGATATGGAAAGCGGTGAGGTTCTCGCAAAGGGTCTTTGCGAAAGAATCGCGGTTGACGGCAAGGTAACTCATAAGCGCCCGGGTGCTGAGCCCTATAAGGCAGACGTTGCCCTTCCTGATCACGATGCTGCAATGGCTCTTGTAATCAAATTGCTTACAGATGAGGAAACAGGTGTTATCGCCGATATGTCCGAAATCTCTGCAGTTGGCCACCGCGTTGCTCACGGCGGTGAGAAATTCACAAAGTCATCGGTTGTTGATGATGAGATGATTAAGTATCTCGAATCTATTGTTAATATCAATCCGCTTCATGGCCCGCCAGCCATAACCGGCATGAAGGCTTGCAAAAAGCTTCTCCCCGATGTTAAGATGGTTGCGGTATTCGATACCTCCTTCTATTCGGGCTTTGAAGATTATAAATACGTTTACGCCCTTCCTTATGAGCTCTATTCCGAGCATAAGATTCGCCGCTATGGTTTCCATGGAACCTCCCATCGCTACGTTGCCGCAAAATGCGCTGAAATGATGGGCAAGCCGATTGAAGAACTTAAGATTATCACCTGTCACTTGGGCAATGGTTCTTCCGTTTCTGCAGTTGATGGCGGAAAAGCTGTTGATACCTCGATGGGCTTCACCCCTCAGGGCGGTGTTGAAATGGGAACTCGCTCAGGCGATATTGACCCCGCTATAATCCCTTATCTCGTTAAGTCTTTAGGCTATACGATCGATGAGGCTGAGAACATAATCAATAAGAAGTCCGGCTTCCTCGGAGTTTCAGGTCAGTCTTCCGATTCCAGAAACATTTGCGATTTGGCAGAAGCCGGGGACTATCGCGCAGGGCTTGCTCTTAAGATTCTTTATCATGGCGTTAGAAAATATATCGGCGCTTATACAGCTGTTATGAATGGCGTTGATGCTATCGTGTTTACAGCAGGTATCGGCGAAAATGATAGAACCCTTCGCTATAACGTTTGCAAGGATATGGAATTTTTCGGAGTTAAGTTTGATAACGAAGTTAATATGAATATCCCGAGAGGCGAGGCAGGAGAGCTTTCCGCCGCCGATTCGAAGGTTAAGGTATTCGTTATCCCAACAGATGAAGAGTATATGATTGCGCAGGATACTGCAGCATTAGTATAAAATTATTACAAAGGAGTAAAAAACTATGTCACCTTATGAGATTAAAAAAGAAATTTGCGAAATAGGCAGAAGAATTTATAACGACGGTTTCGTTGCCGCAAACGATGGTAACATTTCCGTTAAGGTTAGCGATAACGAATTCTATTGCACCCCCACAGGCGTTTCCAAGGGCTTTATGACTCCCGATATGATCATCCGTATCGATGGAAACGGAAAGAAGCTCGAAGGAAAGCTTAATCCTTCTTCTGAAATCAAGATGCACTTGAGAGTTTACAAAGAGCGTCCCGACGTTAACGCTGTTGTTCACGCTCATCCTCCTGTTGCAACCGCTTTCACAGTTGCAGGCGTAAACCTCGACCAGTACATCCTTCCCGAAGCTATTCTTACTATCGGCGCAGTTCCTACTTGCGACTATGGTACTCCCTCAACAGAAGAAATCCCCGATTCTTTGATTCCTTATATCCAGAAGCATGATGCTTTCCTTCTTAAGAATCACGGTGCTTTAACTGTTGGTAACACCCTCACAAAGGCTTTCTTCACAATGGAAGAAGTTGAGTTCAACGCAAAAATCTGCATGTATGCTAAGCAGCTTAACGGCGGCAGCATCGATGAGATTCCCTGCGATCAGCTCGAAAAGCTTATGGAGCTCAGAAAGAAGTTTAACCTTCCCGGCCGTCATCCCGGTTGCCACAAGTGTGCTAACCTCGGAACTGAAAAATGCCGTTGCAAGGAAAATGGTGGTTCTTGCTCTTGCGGTCATGACCACAGCGCAAAGCCCGCTGAATCAGATCTCGTTGCCGCTATCACAAAGCGCGTAATGGCAGAGCTCAATAAATAATCAAACAATAAATCAAAATTAAAGAAAGGAGGAAATGGCAGGTGAAATACATAGATCACAACTGCCCGAAAACCGATAGAATCGGAAGGCTTATTGATATGACCTTTAGAGAGATGCCTCAGGTTGAAGCAGATAGGGGCGTTCTCATAACAGAATCTTATAAAGCCACCGAAGGCGAGCCGATGATAACAAGGCGCGCAAAAGCGTTTGCTCATATTCTCAAAAACATTCCTATTGTTATTCGCGATGATGAGCTCGTTGTCGGCAGTTCAACGGTGCGTCCAAGATCCTGTCAGGTCTTCCCGGAATACTCCTTCGAATGGCTCGAAAAAGAGTTTGATACGATGGAAACGAGAGAAGCCGATCCTTTCTATATCTCGGAGGATTCCAAGAAGAAGCTTCATGAAGCTTATAAATATTGGAAGGGTAAAACCAGCTCCGAGCTTGCAACAGAATATATGGCTCCCGAAACCCTTCTCGCTATGGAGCATAACTTCTTCACCCCGGGTAACTATTTTTACAATGGTATCGGCCACGTTTCGGTTGATTACGGAAAGGTTTTGAAAATAGGCTATAAGGGAATTATTGAAGAAGCCAAAGAGGCTCTTAAAAAAGCTAATCTCAGCGATGCGGATTATTCCAAGAGAAGCCACTTCTTAAATGCGGTTATAACAAGCTGCGAGGCGGTTATAGGCTATGCGAGAAGATATTCGGAATTAGCCCTCAATATGGCAAAAACAGAGCAGAACGCTGCTCGTCGCGAGGAACTTTTGGCGATAGCTAAAAATTGCGCCAAGGTTCCCGAAAACGGAGCAGAAAGCTTCTATGAGGCTTGTCAATCCTTCTGGTTCGTTCAGCAGCTTTTGCAGCTCGAATCAAGCGGACATTCAATTTCCCCCGGAAGATTCGATCAATATATGTATCCCTATTATAAAAAGGATATCGATAGCGGTGTTATCACTCCTTGCTTCGCGCAGGAGCTGATGGACTGCATCTGGGTTAAGCTTAATGACCTTTGCAAAATAAGAGATTTGGAATCTGCTAAAGGCTTTGCAGGTTATAGTATGTTCCAGAACCTTATCGCAGGCGGTCAGGATGAAAACGGAAACGATGCCACGAACGACCTTTCCTTTATGTGCCTTCAGGCATCCTTGCATACCCTTCTTCCCGCCCCTTCGCTCTCTGTCAGAGTTTGGAACGGAACTCCCCATGATTTTATGATCAAGGCAGGAGAGGTAACGAGAACGGGTATCGGCCTTCCGGCGTATTATAACGATGAGGTTATCATCCCCGCGCTTATCTCCAGAGGATTAACCTTGCAGGATGCGAGAGAATATTGCATCATCGGTTGCGTTGAGCCTCAAAGATGGGGTAAAACAGATGGTTGGCATGGTGCCGCATTCTTTAATATGTGTCGTCCTCTTGAGATGGTGTTCTCAAATGGCGTTGATAAT
>JAZORV010000033.1:0-9293 GCA_045656785.1 Acutalibacteraceae bacterium
CTATCAAACTAAACCTTAATACATAGCGGGCGTGCTACTCGCACCTACAGCTTCGCCTTTCGGCGAAGAACGGTCTCTCCCTCCGTCTTTTCGAGGCGATTTGCCTCGAAAATCCACCTCCCTCCCAGATGGAGGCACGGATCTGTGGTTCGCTTCGGTTTGACCGACAGAGGTAGGCGGGGTTTGAGATTCGCTTCGGTTTTTGGCATAGAGTTAGGATTTATCTTGTCTGAAATCTGTTATCTGTCGGCTAATTTCGCTCGCCCTTACTGCTTCGCCTTTCGGCGAAGTTCGGAACTACCCCTCAGTCTTTTTTGCCCTTTTAGGACAAAAAATCCAGCTCCCCTCGCAAGGGGAGCCGAGGATCTGTGCTTCGCTTCGGTTTTTGGCATAGAGTTAGGATTTATCTTGTCTGAAATCTGATGGCTGATTTCGCAGAGTTGAGATTTATATGGTCTGATATCTGACATCTGTCGTCTGAAATCTGTTATCTGCCGTCTGCTATCTGTTATCTGCCGGCTGATTTGGATTGCATTAAGAATTAAACATCGCGTTTATTTTATCTTTATTTTCAACAAAATCCGTATAAGAGATATTGTTATCGGTTAAATCCAGAAGCTTAAAAAATGAGGCTTCATCGCCCAGTTCCTTACACCATTTTATAAATATCTCCTCCGAAATGCCGAGGCAGAGCTCTCTGTTTTCGGATTCATATTTATATAAATTTATCACCGCAAGCCCCGTCAGATTATGATAGCCCTCCGAAATTCCTCCGCAGATTTCCGAAAGTCTTTTATCTACGTCTCTCGAAACTGAGCCGACATAATCGAGCAGCGCGGCATGTTGCGTTTCGGAAGCCACAAGACAAAAGCTGAAGCTTCTGTCGAGGGTGTTTTCCGCTTCCTCCAAAACACCCGAGAGCCCCCGTTCTTTATAAACTCCCACGTCTATAAACACCCTTCTGACGTCGTATTCCTTCATCTCGAAATCTATTTCAAATTCATAGGCTACGTTATTATCCGCATCGCAAAAGAGAATATTTTTTGCCCCTGCTTTTATTTCGGGTTCTGCCCCTGCAACCTCGGAAGAAGCGCTATTTCCCGAGGTTAAATAAAAAAGCAAAAAGCTAAAACCTATAACGCTTATAAAAAATGAGGCGAAAAAGAGCATAATATCGGAAAATGAATAAACTTTTTTTGATTTTTTCAATATATTTCCCCTTTCGGCACTTGTTACTTTCCAAAAAATATGTTAATATAAGATTATCATTAACAATCTCGCGGAAATCTATTCCGATATTTGAAAGGAAAAATATATCATGAGTGATGAAATCATCAAGACCGAACAGAAAAAAAGAGCGCTCAGCTGTATTCAACCAAGCGGAACGTTTACTTTAGGAAACTATTTGGGCGCGCTCAAAAATTGGGTAAAAATGGAAAAAAGCGGTGAATACGATTGCCTTTATGCAGTTGCCGACCTTCACGCGATAACCGTTCGCCAGGAGCCTGCCGCTTTGCGCCGACAGATAATAGATGCTTATGCCATGCTTTTGGCTTTAGGGCTCGACCCCGAGCAATCTATAATCTTTATCCAATCCCACGTTGCAGCTCATTCTCAGCTCGCATGGCTTCTTAATTGCTATACTCAGTTTGGCGAGATGTCGAGAATGACTCAATTCAAGGATAAATCCGCAAAGCATGCCGATAACGTTAACGTTGGCCTTTTCTCCTATCCCGTTTTGATGGCGGCGGATATCCTTTTATATCAGCCCGATATCGTTCCCGTGGGTCAAGACCAGAAGCAACACGTTGAAATCTGCCGCGATATCGCAACAAGATTCAATAATATTTATGGCGACGTTTTCAAAATGCCCGCGCCTTACATTCCTCCGCAGGGCGCGAGAGTTATGTCTCTTCAGGACCCTACCAAGAAAATGTCGAAATCGGATGAAAACGTTAATTCATGGATAGCAGTTCTCGATAAGCCTGAAGATATTATCAGAAAGGTTAATCGCGCTGTTACCGATTCAGAGGCTCGCGTTTGCATTGGCGAAAACAAGGCAGGAATCAATAACCTTATGGGAATTCACTCGGTTATAACCGGCAAATCCTTTGATGAGATAACTGCCGAATTCGAAGGCAAGGGCTATGGTGACTTTAAAAAGGCTGTTGGCGAAGCCATCGTTGAGGAGCTTCGACCCATCAGAGAAAATTATGAGAGAATAGTTAAGGATAAGGCTTCTCTCGAGGCGCTTTATAAATCGGGCGCCGAAAAGGCAGAAAGGATAGCCTACAGAACCCTCGGCAAAGCAATGAAAAAGATAGGCTTTATTGCGAAATGAAATTAAAGGGAAACGAAAAAATCAAGCTTATACTCGGCAATATGCTGAGAAGCGGAAGATTCCCCCACGCTCTGCTGATTGAAGGCGACAAGGGGCTCGGAAAGCATACCTTGGCGCTCGAGCTTGCAAAAATTCTTCTCTGCGAAGAGGGAAAAGAAGAGGCTTGCTCCGTTTGCCGCAGCTGCACCCTGATTGAGGCGGGAACGCACCCCGATTTTAAGCTGATATCTCCTAATGATAAGAACATAATTCCAATAAAAACGATAAGAGAGCTTCGCCTCGATGCCTTTATAAAGCCCGCAAGAGGCGGAAAAAAGGTTTATATAATCGAAGCGGAATCGGGAATGAAGGCCGATTCTCAAAACGCGCTTCTCAAGGTTTTGGAGGAGCCGCCCGAGTTTGTTGTTTTTATTATACTTGCAAGCTCCTCGGAGCAATTTCTTGATACTATTATCTCTCGATGCGTTTGCCTTAAGGTTGCGGCGCCGACGGATGTTGAAGCGCTCGAAATTTTGCGAGAAGCCCTTCCCGATACCGATACTGATGAGCTTTTATCGGCGCTCGGCTCGAGCGATAATAACGTTGGGCGCGCGCTCGACCTTTTGCGAGGAGATACGGGCGAGGTCTCATCCGATGCGGCGAATCTCCTTTCTCTCGCCGCAAAGAAAAAAGGCTATGAGGCTTTAAAGCTTCTTTCAAAATACGAAAAAGATCCTAAAGGCTTTGCGCTTTTGCTCTCCTTGATGGAAGCGGCAATAGATATTGACCTTCGAGGAGCTTTGAGCCGAGGTGTATCCTCAGAGCTTTCGAGAGACGAGCTTATGAGCATCAAAAAGCTGATCGCAAAAATAAGAGATCTCTCTTCTCATCACGTTATGGGAAATCTGCTCGTTACCACCTTTTGCGCAGGTCTTTTTAAATAAGTTTTTGAGCATTCGGCAAGCGAGAAAGACCTCGTTTGCCGATTTTTTTCATTTTTTAAAAAAATAATGTAACCAAACTCCGAGTTATGAGGTTTTATAGATAGGAGGGGAAAATAATGGAAACTGTTTCAAAAGAAAACTTTTTCGAAATTACTGAACAGGAATTATTCGAAAAATATTCTGCAACCGTTTATCGCCTGAGCCTTGCGAGAGTTTCGCAAAAAGCGGCGGCGGAAGATATATTGCAGGAGGTCTTTCTGCGCGCGATTAAAAATCGACCGAAGTTTAAAGATGAAGAGCATTGCAAAGCCTGGCTATTGCGAACAACGATTAACTGCTCTAAATCCTATCTTTCGAGCGCATATCGGCGGCACTATGCCCCATTGGAGGACCGCGTTGCAGAAGCTATTTCAGAAGACCACCGAGATTTAATGATGGCGGTCTGGGCGCTCGAGCCGAAATATAAAACGGTTGTCCATTTATATTATTTCGAGGATATGAAGATTGAAGAGATCAAAGAAGCCCTCGGAATTTCCGCCTCGGCTGCAAAGCAGCGCTTAAAGAGAGCGAGAGCAATGCTGAAAGACCTTATGACAGGAGATGAGATAGATGTTTAAAGATGATTATAAAAAAGCCAACGACTCTTTAAAGCCGGATGAAAAGATTATAAATGCTATATCTGCAGGAATTTCCGAGTCTGCGCCCACTTCTGCAGGAAAGATCAAAAAATTCCCCATAAGCAAGCTTGTTGCCGCGGTTGCGGGAATCTGCATGATTATTGGGGTTGCCTTCGCTTCTCCCTTTATAATGCTTAACAAAGCATGGCTTAAAGAGGAAAACAAATCCTCCGCGATCAGTATGCCTCCTTTAACCACCTCTATAAAAGAAGAAACCGCAAGCGACGTGGAAATAATAGAGGATGCACCGCCGCAGGAGGAAGAATCGGAAGCAAAGCCCGTTTCATCACAGGAAACACAATCCAAACAACCCAACTATTCATCAACCACTTCCACATCATCCATAGAAGAAAATCAAGTTAATTGGAAAGAAATAGTTGACCCGAAATACCACAAGCTCTATTCAATTTTTAATAAGCACGTTAAGCAAATAAAACTTGAAAGTGAATTAGACTCGTCCGATCGAGCGCAAAACATCGTAGCAGCGAATAAAGGCACCTCCCCTGCCAGCAAGCCGACTTCGGGAAAGCTCGATTATTCAGAAACGAATAATCAGGTTAAAGAGGTTGACGAAGCCGATATCATTAAAACTGACGGAGAATATATATACCGAATCCGAGAAGTTGACTCTTATAACGAGCGTTTCAATTTCACAATATATAAAGCAAACGGAAAGAAAACGAAACAAATTTCCGATTTTAGGATCAAGCCTACTGATTGGGAGGATGATTTTTATGCCGAAGAAATGTTTCTTAAAGATGACAAGGCTTTTATAATAGGAACTATTTATCACACTGGCTTTAAATCGGAAACCGGAATCATAACTTACGACGTTTCAAATCCAAGAAACCCCAAACGACTCAGCTTTATGCGACAGCTTGGCGGATATTCTTCCTCCCGGTTATTAGGAGACGTGATATACGTTATATCTAAAGAGAGCCGCTACGAGGAAATAGACCCTGCCCAAAAGAAAGATTTTTTGCCATACTGCTATAATGGCCAAAAGATAGCGTTTTTCGACATAAAGGATATATATTTCGCGAAAAACCCAGAGATCAATTATGCAGTCATTTGCTCTTATTCGGCCAAAACTTCAGAACGCATAGATAAAATCGCCATTTTAGGCGGTGGGAATGTTGTTTATATGAACACCGAATATTTGGTTTGCGGAGCCGAGTCTTATTATAGTTGGGACAGTTTCGGAGATTATAGAAATAAAACCATTCTCAATCTTTTTAAAATATCCGAAAAAGGCAAGATAAAACACCTCGCAAACACGTCTTTCAAAGGCTATATTCATAATCAATTCTCAATGGATATTTATAAAGACCATTTAAGGCTTGTTGCAACGGTTACAGATAAAAAGAATACAACAACAAACTCACTTTTGATTTTTGATAAGAATTTGAAAATCACGGGAAAAATAGAAGGTCTTGCAAAGGATGAGCGCATATATTCCGCAAGATTCCAGGAAGATATTGCGTATTTTGTTACCTACCGCGAAACAGACCCGCTTTTCTGCGCCGACGTTTCAAACCCCAAAAAGCCAAAAATCCTTTCTGCTCTCAAAATCCCCGGTTTTTCAACCTATCTCCACCCCTATGGTGAAGGTCTGCTTTTTGGTTTCGGAGAATACGAGGACATTGAAGGTTTGGAAGACAGCAACCTCAAGCTTTCTATGTTTGATACCTCTGATTTAAAAGACGTTAAAGAAGCGGCTATGAAGCTTATTTGCAACACCGAATCCTATGAAAATCCTAATTCCGATGCTTTATATGACCATAAGGCCATATTTGTTTCTCCCAAAAAGAACATCATCGGCTTCGCTTATTATGCTTGGAGCGCAAAAAGAGATTCGACACGCAAAAAATGGTATGCATTTTATAAATATACCGACAAAGGCTTTGAGCTTATAAAAAATATTCCTTTATCCAAGGATTATTATGATGCTCGCGGACTTTATATTGGAAATAATTTCTATATTTCAACAAGCCAAGATCTGACAGTTGTTGATATGAAAACCTGGGAAGAGGTTGCGACAATTAAATAAGCCCCTCTCAAAAGCGGAGGAGCAAAATCCCTCTCCTCTTTCCTCCGCTTTTTTATTAAACCCTAAAAGAAAACACCTGCCCGAAAGGACAGGTGTTTTCCCCTTATAAAGGTTATTTTGAGGAGGGTAGATGTACTCAAAGCAGGATGCGGCTTCCTGCCTCTCTCTTGAGTACAACCATATTATAACCCATAAATCTTAAAAAATGTTTGACAAGATATGAACAAAATTTTAATTTTTTCTTTTTCTTTTTTTGCATATTTTTCGCTCTCTCAGCCCACAATATTATCAAAATCAAGAATGGTTTAAAAAAACAAAGGAGCAAAATTATGAGAACACAAAAAAAGAGAAAAGCCTCTAAAAGCTTTTATATAATCGCGCTTTCGGTTTTGATAGGAGCAGGGCTTATAACCGCCGCAGGCATAAATTCTAAAGAAGAGCCGAAGAAAACCGTTTCAGAGCCCGAGCTTTCCGATTCGGCAGAGATCGGAGCAACCCCGGAGCTTCAAGAAAATGAATCAACGCCGCCAATAATAATTGAAGAGCCCGAAGAGGAGCCCTCAATGGAGCCGACGATAAGCGAAGAACCCGAAACGGAAGAAACTGAGGAAGCGGCTGCGAACGAGGTTGTAACCTTTCAGATTCCGATAGACGCCACCATCATCAAAAATTTTGACCTCGAGCGCCATCAATTTTCCAAAACCTTTGGTGATATGAGGAGACATTCGGGCATAGATATATTAGCAGTGGCAGGTACTCCCGCCCTTATCACCGCCAACGGAACGGTTAAATCCATCACCGAAGACCCGATGATGGGAACTATTGTTACCCTTTCGCACGCAGGCGGATATGAAAGCATATATTGCGGACTTGAGGATATAAAATATAATGAAGGCGATGAGGTCAAGATCGGAAGCGTTTTAGGCGTTGTCGGCGAAATTCCGTCGGAAATACTCGATGAAGACCACCTGCATTTCGAAATTAAAAAGGATGGGCAAACTATCTCTCCCCTCGAAGCCTTTAATATGTATTAACCTGCTCCCGACATCGTTTAGGAGCAAAAAACGCTATCTCAATGAGTTTCTCAAAGAGATAGCGTTTTCTTTCATTTTATTTAATTTCAGTTGCGCTTTCGTTATCGTTTCGGGTCAAGCAAACGTAGGTTTTGCCTGCGTTATAATCGATTTCGTTGCCATCCTTATCAGTTATCTTAAAGGAATCGGTTGCCGAGCCTTTAGACCATTTAATCTTAACGTATCCGCCATTTGAAACGTAATATCCCGAGCCTTGATCAAGATGGGTTTTAACGTGCTTATAATCGGAGAAATAAGTAACGTCGGAATAAAGAACAAGAATATTTTTAACCTTTATCTTTTTCTTGGCGTTATTATAATCGCCCTGCTTTTCGCCGAAACGATATTTATAATAAACCTTTTCATCCTTATCGTATTTGAATTCTGCAGAATATGTTTGCCCCGAGAAGGGAACGTAAACCTTTTTCGCCTTGCCGCCCGCGGGAACGTATTCTTCGCCCTCGGGCAGGAATTTCATCCAATTTTCCTGCGCTGAAGAAAGCTTTGTTAAACCGTTAGCCTTAAGGCCCTTATAAAGGTCCTTACCCGTTGTATAAAGGGTATGCTCATAAGCATTCGTTCCGTTTTCGATTCGCTTCGCATAAGCGTTTCCGCCGAGAACTTTACCCCTTGAATAATTGCTGTTCATATCAAAGGTAGAAATATCAAGCGATTTTATATGGGGAAGGCAATAGTCATCATCGAGGCCTGCATGAACGAACTGCGCGCCATGACCTAAAGCCAGATCAACGTAGGAATATCTTCCCGAGCGCAGAGAACCGATCTTATCCTTGCCGACAGTTCTCAGATCCTTATAAACCGCCATCAAGCGAGTGATTCCGCCTTCAACATAGGTTTCATAAATAATATCTGCTTTGGAAAGCGAGGCCTGAACGCCCTGAGCATCATAAGCATTATTTATCATTACGGCTACCGGCTTTAGCTTAACGGCATCCTTTTCGAGATTTTCCTTGCCCGTTAAGGGGTTTATCGCGAATTCGGATTCCTCTACAACAACCGATTCAACCTTACTTTCAACTTTGGGCTTCGTTTTCTTGGGCTTTTTTTCCTCTTTACAGCCGCTGAAAACCGAGAAAATCATAGTTAAACATAAAACAGAAGCTAATATTTTTTTCATAGAAAAACCTCTTTTCAAACTCTGTTTTAATTATACATTATTCGACATGACTTTTCAAGTATCCAAAATAAGGTTTTTAAGATTTTTTGGGTTCAAAGCAACGTCCTGCCCGGCTTAAAGCTTAAATTCAAAAAAATATAAAACATTTGTTCTTTTTTGGAAGGAAAATATTGCTTTTTTGCGAGTTTTGGGTTATATTTAAAGTGTGCATATATTTTTTGGAGGAAAGAAAAATGTTTTCAAAATTTCGCAGTGTTGGAATATTCGGAATGGAGACCTTTATGATAGAGGTTGAAGCCGATGCAAATCTTAAAGCCGATATGCCCACCTTCAGCATCGTTGGGCTGCCCGATACCGCGGTTAAAGAAGCAAAGGACCGAATAAAAGCGGCGATGAGCAACTGCCGATTCAGCTTCCCTGTGAGCCACGTTGTAGTAAATCTTGCCCCTGCCGACGTTAAGAAAAGCGGCTCTTTATACGACCTTCCGATGCTGCTTGCAATTATGACCGCCCTTGGGACTCTCAATATAAAATCAGACGACTGCGCCTTCATAGGCGAGCTTTCCCTTGATGGCTCAGTTCGACCTGCCGAAGGTATGCTCCCAATGGCAATTTGCGCAAGACAAAACGGAATCAAAAAGCTTTTTGTTCCTGAAGCTAACGCCGCAGAATGCTCGATAGTTGAAGGAATCGAAATATACCCCGTTAAGCACGCGGTTCAGCTGGTTGAATTTTTGGCAAAGGGAAGCGGAATAGAAGTTATACCTCCCATCACCTTCGATGAGCTTGATTACGGCTATCAGCCCGATTTCAGCGAAGTTAAGGGTCAGCACAAGGCAAAAAAGGCAATGGAGATTGCGGCGGCAGGCGGACACAACGTTCTGCTCATAGGCTCTCCGGGCTCGGGCAAAAGCATGCTTTCAAAGCGCCTTCCCTCCATTCTTCCTCCCCTTTCCTTTGAGGAGGCTATCGAAACCACGAAGATTCATTCCATCGCAGGTGCGCTCAGCGAAAAGGAACCGATTGTTAGAAGAAGGCCCTTCAGAGCGCCTCATCATAATATTTCCTCCGCAGGGCTTGCAGGAGGCGGA
>JAZORV010000034.1:0-1949 GCA_045656785.1 Acutalibacteraceae bacterium
ATAGGCGGAGTTATAGAAGTTGATGGTAAAATAATTGCATGCTCTATCGGAGAAAAAGTTTCGGAGGATTGCGCCATAATTCATATAGAATTCGCAAACAGAAACTACCCCGGAAGCTATGCAATCATAAATCAGCAATTCATTCAAAACGAATGGAGCTCCTGTAAATATATTAATCGCGAGGAAGATATGGGAGATATCGGATTAAGACATGCAAAAGAATCCTATCAACCAATTAAATTAATTGAAATTTATACAGCAAAACCTTCAAAGGTTTAAATGCCTTTTATCTTTTTTTTGAATTCTTCACCAATATCATAAAGATTTTTTAATCTTTCGATTTGCGTCGATTTTTTTAATTTATCAAACTTTTCTCCATTGATCTTAAAGCTAAGCGCACCTTTATATTTAACTTCTTTTAATGCCTCTAATATTGGCTCCCACTCAATATTTTCAGAGCGCGGATTTTTAATCAATCCCATATCATCGTTATAATCGGAGAGTCTGAGAGCGCCTAATTGCTTTCCGAAGGTTCTGATTACTTTTGGAATATCCTTCTTAGAACGATGCAAAGCCTCTGTATCAATGCCAAAGCCCACTTGTTCATGGTTTATCATTTTCTGGAGCTTTATTAACTGATTAACGTCAGAACCAAAGCATTTAACTTTGTTAAGCAAAGGAGGCATCGTTTCTATAAATATATCAACGCCATATCTCGCCCCATGCTCAAGAATCCATTTGAAATACTCTATATTGAAATTCATGTAATGCTTAATTTCAAAATCCCAATAATAAGAGTGAGGGGTAAGCGGTCTTATAATAGTTTTAGAGCAACCCCATTCAACGTTAGTTCTGAAAGCTAAGTCAATTTGGCTTATTTCCATAGGATTCAAGCTAAGCCTTACCGGAGGAATATCGTTATATATATTACCAAAGATTGGAAAAGTTGTTTGCGCCACAGACATTTCAGCTCTTATCAGCGACATTCTAAAGTTCTGTATCCAATCACACCTTGCATAAACATCGCCTTTATTTATACAAAGACAGTCAAGATAATTAAAGCCTGCCTCTTTAAAAAGCATAAGCTTATCATACATTTCATCTCTTGATTTATATCGTTGGTCGATTAAACCGCTTGTATTTACCGCTATTTCTAACACTTTCATACTTCCCTTTCAAAGTTTGCAAACTCATTATACCTTTTCCAACACAAAAAAACAAGAGGAATATTATAAAAAGCACTGTTTAAAACAGTGCTCTTTAAAATGTGGGAGCAGATAGGTTTTTGCCATCTAAGCAAAACACTCGAATCCGTAATGCTTGATTTATGCTCTCTTATATGCTGTTTAGAATTAGTAAGGCTTCGTATAGCCCTTATCGTAAGAAGAACCGCTTTCAGCCGAAGATACAGTCGAAGAAGCAATAGTGCTTTCAGCCGACGATGCATTTGAAGAAGCCATTCCCGAGCTTGTTTGTTCGGGTTTGGAAGATGAATCCGGCTTTGAGCTTGTTGTTATTTCTTTCGAAGACGTTGAGCTTGAAGACGTCAAGGAGGAATTATGAGATACGCTTTCGGAATTTTGATTGCCGGGAATTATTAACTGAGGATTAGCATCATCAGCTAAATTACCTCCGGTTGAGTTTTCAGATCCGTCCGGAATGATATCTTCATAATACGTTTCTGATGATACATCATCTTTATAATAGATAGAAACGCTACTTGAAGCATTTGATTTATCCGTTTTTTTACTTGTTTTTTTGCTCGTATCCTCTGATTTACACGAAGAAAACAGAAGAATGGACGAGCAAAGCGCAAAAACAGAAATAATCTTAATAATATTATTCATTTTCATCTTTGAAATCTTCTTCTCCGCCGTCATTACCTAAATCACCAAAGGACACGCCGAGGTCAATGTTCATAATGTCATATCTCGGAATTACTTCTAAAA
>JAZORV010000035.1:0-1301 GCA_045656785.1 Acutalibacteraceae bacterium
AAAAACAACATTACCCTAATTTACAATTATTCAATTTATTATACTGCAAAACAGAAATAAAAACAAGTCTTTTTTAAAATTTTGCTTGACGATAATATTTTAGTTTGCTATACTCGAAATATAAAACTCGCAAGAAGGAGGAACGAGCCTTGAATAAGCTTTCAGAAAAAGAAATTTCCGCTTATCTAAAAGCAGAAGCCTTCAAGAACAACATAACAATTTTCGAAAACATAGATTCAACAAACAACTATCTCAAGGCGCTTTCTCAAAGACGAGATAATTCTGTTGTTATTGCTGCGAGCCAAAATGCCGGCAGAGGAAGGCGTGGAAGAACTTTTTATTCGCCCGAGGGTGGGCTTTATATGTCCCTTCTTATAAACAAAAACGACATATTCGATTCCGACCTTATAACAACCCTTGCTGCGGTTTCAGTAGCTCGCGCTATTGAAAAGGTGGCTCCGCTTGAAGCCAAAATAAAATGGGTTAATGATATCTTTATAAATGGCAAAAAGGTCTGCGGAATCCTCGCTGAAGGATTATTAGAAGAAAGCGAATTAAAGCATATAATCCTCGGCATCGGAGTTAATATCCATAAAATGGAATTTCCCGATGAATTAAAGGAAATTGCAACCTCCCTTTCAAACGAAGCAAATGAAGATATTTCCATAAATCATTTAGCAGCGGAAATATTAAACGAGCTTCAAATTGAGCTAAAAAATATGTCAACCTTGCAGTTTTTAGAAGAAAGCCGCAGCCGCTCGAATATTTTAGGAAAAGAGATAACTGTTATAAAAGGCGAAGAAAGCTATCAAGCGAAAGCGCTGGAAATAAATAACAAGGGTAATTTGATTATTGACAGAAACGGAAAACTCGAAACACTTTTTTCGGGAGAGGTTAGCATAAAACCAAACAAAAAAGCTTAATGCTTTGCATTTTCGCCGAGCATTAAGCTTTTTTATATTCAATTTCAGAGCATCATATTGCATCTTTTATAAATTTTCCTTGAGAAAGAGTATAAACGTGGTTAAATCCTATGCTTTTAAGCATTTTTCGGGTATTATCAAATTCGCAGTCGAGCGAATGGACTGAATGCGAATCGGAGGAAAGAATTAATCTTCCGTCGTTTTTTAATATCTCTTTCAAAAGCATTTCTGAGGGATATGGGTCTTTTCTGTATCCTCTCGAAATTGCCCCTGTATTAACCTCGATAAGGCATCCGCTTCGGGCGCTAATCCCAATGTATTTTTTCGCCATTTTTTCATATTCGGCATTTCCCGAAAAGAAGGGAGCTTCCCCCATTT
>JAZORV010000036.1:0-4457 GCA_045656785.1 Acutalibacteraceae bacterium
TATCAAGCGTGATTTATACGGATTACACAAAAGAGCATGTTGTTTTTTAATAGCTCTGTTGTTCTTGTTGCTTGCGGGCTGTGGAGAGCAGACAAAAGAAACTGATTCTAAAAAAGAAGAAGCCACTAAAAATTCTTCTAAAGCTGAAAGCAGCGAAGCAACAGAAAGCTGGCGAGAAGATGAAAAATGGCAAAGCTTAACCAAAACTTGGGTTTCTTTACCAACAGAGACGGACGAGCAAAAAATGGTTGTGATTTATCGTAAAATAGGGTTGAAATATAGATGGCCTGATCCGATAAAGATAGAAAACTTTATTAATACGCCTCAGAATCTTTATGCTACGGTGCTATTACGGAAAGAAGATGTCAGCCAATTCATAGGTGAGGAATGGAGAAATTCTGAAGAGCGCGAATGGATTTATTCCTTGGCAATAGATAGCGATTTAGAAAACAAACCCGAATGGTATGATATAACTTCGGATGATTATGAAAAGTGTATTGCAGCAAAAGATATAAACGGAATCTTTACATATATCGATATCGAAACCGGAACCGTAACGGACTGTTGGTCATTGCCAAGGGGCTATGCTATACTTGAAACCGATGATCCTGACGTTCTTAAGGTGTATTTCTATTATGATAATGGCCTTGGCGAACTTGCAAACCATCCCGAATGTTATGGGGATTAAAATTAAATAACCAAAAGAGCTTTGGCTCGGAAATTTAAAAAGGTGGCTTATTCTAAAAAGAGTAAGCCACCTTTTAAGGTTAATTTAGTTTATCTTATGCCGTAGTTTTCGATAACGTAGTCCATGTCCTTATCGCCTCTGCCCGAGAGGTTGATAAGAACGGAGCCATGCTCCATAGTTTTCGCGAGCTTCATTCCGAATGCAACCGCGTGGGAGCTTTCGATTGCGGGGATTATGCCCTCGAGGCGAGCCAATTTGAAGAAAGCATCGATGGTTTCTTCATCGTTGATAACGTCGTATTTAACTCTGCCGATATCCTGCAAGAATGCGTGCTCGGGGCCGGAAGAGGGATAGTCAAGACCTGAAGCAACGGAATAAACGGGAGCGGGCTCTCCGTTTTCATCCTTAAGCATTATTGAATTAAAGCCATGCATAATGCCCTCTGTTCCGTATTTAAGGCTTGCCGCGTGGTCGCCCAGCTTTTCGCCTCTGCCCAAAGGCTCGATGCCGTAGATATCAACGGGGTCGTTAAGGAAGCCTGCGAAAAGACCTGCCGCATTGCTTCCGCCGCCAACACAAGCAACGATGGCATTGGGAAGATGACCCGTCATATCAATAAATTGCTCTCGGGCTTCAATTCCAACAACGCTCTGGAAATCGCGAACCATCATGGGGAAGGGGTGAGGGCCCAAAACCGAGCCGATGCAATAAATAGCATCGTTATATTCGCGGCTGTAAGCATCAAATGCGGCATCAACCGCTTCTTTTAAGGTTTGAAGACCGTGAGTAACCTCAACAACGTTCGCGCCGAGGATCTTCATTCTCGCAACGTTGGGCGCCTGCTTCTTTATATCAACAGAGCCCATATAAATATCGCATTCGAGGCCGAAATAAGCGGCGGCAGTTGCTAATGCCACGCCGTGCTGACCTGCTCCTGTTTCTGCGATGATCTTCTTCTTGCCCATATATTTTGCAAGGAGAGCTTCTCCCATGCAGTGGTTAAGCTTGTGCGCGCCCGAGTGATTTAAGTCCTCGCGCTTGGCATAAAGCTGAACCTTTCCGCCCAAAGCATCCGAAAGTCTTTCAAGATGGGAAACGGGGGTAGGTCTGCCCTGAAATTCCTTTCTGATTCTGCGAAGCTCGGCAATGAATTTTCTCGATTGGCAGATGGAAAAATAAGCCTCGGTTATCTCCTTCATGGCCGCCTTCAGCTTATCCTCAACGAAAACTCCGCCGTATTTTCCAAAATAGCCCTCGGCATTGGGATAGTTGTTATAATAAGTATCAAAATCGATTCCATTAAATTTCATTATTATTTCCTCCAAAAATTAATTTGATAAAATAGTTTTTTGAATTTTCAGAATCGCCATCGCTCTTTTAAAATAATCATAATAAAACCTTCCAATAAAAAATCCCAAGCACCCCTTTAAGGGACACTTGGGACGAATTTTAACCTAATAAAATACGCGGTACCACCCAAATTAAAACAAAAGTGTTTTCGCTCATAACGCATACTTTTTTATATGCGGCGCTCTTGATAACGGAAGCGCACCCCGTCGAAGCCTACTCGATTTATTTCTTTCGGTTCGCCCTCATAAGTCCATTCAAGGCCGCCATGCCTGCCGCATCCCACCGCCGCGGCTCTCTTGAAAGCAATCACGCTCTGCCTTTACTACTCTTAATCATAGGTTTTATTTGTATATGAGCATTTTACCACCCTATTTTCCTTTTGTCAAGGCTTTTTTGCGAATTCTTGGAGTCTTAATTTAAAATCCTCGAGGTTTATTAAAACGTCGTCGGTAAGCCTCGTTTCGCCTTCGATTTCGAGATCTCCAAAGTTGCCTTCGGGAACGCTTCTTTTAAAGCCATCGGCGGTTTCCTCGAAAATGCCCTCTCTGTTATTAAGGGGGAAGAAGGAGCCGTCGTCATCCTTTTTCAAAAACAATAAACAGTTTTCGCCAACTGTGATTTCGGGGGCTTTGTTGAGGTGAAAATAATAGTAATCAATCCCTTTTTCCGCAGTCGGGCTGAGGCCGTCTTTTTCTAAAAGCTTTGCATAGTCCTTTGCGCTTATATATCCGCCCATAAAATGCATTGTGATGATATGGCCTTCTTCGTTTTCGCCTTTGAAATTTTCGGTAACCAAAACGTCGGCAACCGTGGAAACGAATCTGTCGGGAGTCGTATAATAAACGTCCTTGATTTCGCCCGTTATAATGCTGTCGGATTGCTCGATAAGGTCCTCATAGGTTATCGCGCCGAAGGCATAACTGGGGTCTAATGTTACGATTTCCTTGCAGTTTTCTTCCGTTAAATTCGAAATATCATTTTTATCAAAATCTATCGTTTTATCGATGATTTCTGCTTCTTCCAATTGGCTTTCAAGAGGGGCGTTATTAAGGCTCAAAATATCTTTTTTGTTTTCGTTTCCTTTTTCTTTTGCCGAGCCACAAGCCGAAAGGCAAAGGCAGAGAGAAAATGCCATAAACAATGCGATAATTTTTGTGTTCTTTTGCTTCATAAATAATTCCTCCTGTATGTTTTTTGTCAGCCCTAAAGCTTCCTGTTTTTATTGTAACATATATATAACATAATATCAAGTTAATTATAATGGTGCTTTATGCGTTGTAATTAGCTCCGAAAAAGCAGAAAAGCACCCCTAAAACCATCATGATCAAAAGCAAAAATAAGAAAGTTCTTTTCAGAATTACCAGCCCCTTTCATTAATAACACTGCGCAACTCTTCGTTTGGTTACATTTTCCTAAAAAATGTTTATTTATACGAAAATTATGCATAAAAAATCCTTAAAAAAGGCAAAAAGCGGTTGACAAGCGCCTTTTACGGGTGTATAATATTAAAAAATTCGGAAAGGAAGCGAGAAAGCAATGTATTTTAACGGTCGATTTTATTACTTTTTTAAGAATACGAGCTTTCTGTGCGCCTGAGAATATTTTTTCAAGGTATAATTTTTCAGTACAGTGAGCCCGCATTTTCTTATGTTTTTATTCATAGGAGAAAGCGGGATTTTATTTTTTAGAAATTGGATGGTGCAAAAAAATGATTCAAGAAAAAATGATGATGCTCGGCAAAAAAAGCTCGGTTATAAGAGAGATATTCGAGTACGGCAAAAAAAGAAAGGCAGAAATAGGGGAGGATAAGGTTTTTGATTTTTCCATCGGAAATCCCAGCGTTCCTGCCCCGAAAGAGGTTGGCGAAACTATAAAAAGATTGGTTGATACCGTTGACCCCGTTGCGCTTCATGGCTATACCTCGGCTCCCGGAGATCTCGGAGTCAGAGAAAAGATCGCGGAAGGCATGAAATCGGAATTTGGCTTCGATGCCCTTTCTAATTTAATATATATGACCTGCGGCGCTGCAGCTTCCCTCACCGTTTCTTTAAACGCGATAGTAAACGAAGGGGATGAGGTTATCGTTTTGGCGCCATTTTTCCCCGAATATCGCGTATTTATCGAAAAGGCAGGCGGAAAGGTTGTAGTTGTTAAGAACAAGGCTGATGACCTTCAGATAGATTTCGAGGCTTTGGAAAAAGCAATAACTAAAAACACAAAGGCGATAATCGTGAATTCCCCCAACAACCCCTCGGGTGTTATAATCCCCGAGGAGGATATAGAAAAATTAGCCGAGCTTTTAAAGGCAAAGAGCGAGGAATTCGGATCCGATATTTATATCATTGCCGATGAGCCTTACAGAAAGCTTACCTATGATGATAAAAAGGTTCCCTTTATCCCGAGCTATTATGATAACACT
>JAZORV010000037.1:0-4514 GCA_045656785.1 Acutalibacteraceae bacterium
ACAAGCTTATGCTTGTCAGCTACATTCGATTGCAATAGTTTTGTTGTTTGCGTGATACGCAAACGTGTATTGTGCATAGCACAATACGAAACACGTAGTGTTTCAACAAACACTATTATAAAAGCAGAAGCAGAATGATTATATGAACAATCGAAAATAGCGGAAAAGAGAGCATAAACTTCGGCTTTTTAGTTTTATGATGAAAAGCCTTCATTGCGATAAACATTAATATCGCGCCACCGAACAATCCGAAGAACATGAGCGTGGCTTCGCTTATTCTGCCTAATTTATGAATAGCATTATATTTATCTACAGCAACCATTATCGCGCCTCCCAGACACATGGCAACCATTATGCAAAGCGCTATTTTAAAAGCCTCGGGCATAGCAATCCCTCCTTTTTCTTAATAATACCACATTTATTTTTTTATTCAAGCCCGATTGACCTTTTTATAAAAATATAATAAAATAAAAAAGAGGTGGGAGTTAATGAAAAAGTTAATATCTATTTGGCTTATCTTTTGCCTCGTAGCTTTTGTGGGCTGTGCTTCAACCAATGAGCCTCCAAAGAAAAATCAGAAAATTAAGAAGGAAGCCATCGTTACTAAAGAGAATGAATACAGAGCAATATGGCTTTCCTATTTAGAGCTGAGCTTTGCAGGAAAAAGTGAGGAAGAATTTGAATCGGATATGGACGCTCGCTTCGATAATATAAAAAATGCGGGCTTAAACACCATTATTTTGCACGTCCGCGCGAATGGTGATGCGATATATCCTTCCGATATTTTTCCCTTCTCTGCCACCGCTTTCGGAGGGGAAACGCCCTCGTTTGACCCGTTGGAATATATGGTAAGCTCCGCAAAGGAAAAAGGGCTTCGGGTTGAAGCCTGGATAAATCCTTACAGGATTTCGGGAAGCAACAAGGATCTCGGTGCCCTCAGCGAAAAAAGCCCTGCGAGAATCTGGCTTGAGGACGAAGACGAATCAAACGATAAAAACGTTTTATTTTGGGGAGATGGGATTTATCTCAACCCTGCAAGCGATGAAGTTCGCCAGCTTATAAAAAACGGAATCTCAGAGCTTTTGGAAAAATATGATATTGATGGAATTCAATTCGATGATTATTTTTACCCAACAGCTGACCCCGATTTTGATAAAGAATCGTATAATGAATATAAGGCATCGGGCGGCGTTTCGCTGAGCCTTTCGGAATGGCGAAGGACCAACGTGAGCCTCCTTTTGAGCGAATGCTACAAAGCGGTTCATAAATACGAAGGCAAAACCTTCGGCATTTCCCCTGCTGCCGCAATTTCAACCGATAAAAAGGACAAAAACTATGCTGAATATTTTGCCGATATTTATGCCTGGATGGAAAATGAAGGATACATAGATTATATCGCGCCTCAGCTTTATTTCGGATTTGATTATCCCGATGAAGCCTTCCAATTTGATAAGCTTTTAGAGCTATGGACAGCGGCAGAAAAAGCCGAAAACATTAAGCTATATATCGGGCTTGCAGCTTATAAAATCGGTCTCGAGGATTCGGGCAGCCGAGAATGGATAGAATCAGAAGGTATTCTTTCGCGGCAGATAACAAAACTGCGAAATTCGGGTGCAAACGGATATATATTATATTCCTATTCGGGGGTATTCTCTGAAAACGCAAAAAAGGAACAAGAGCTTGAAATGATAAAGGAGATGAACTAAAATGCTCAAAAAGGGCGCGCTTTTTTTGAAAATTATTTCCCTAATCTGCATTATTGCGCTCTTTTTTAGCTTTTTTGAGGGCGATTCAAAATTCGAGAAGGAAAGCCTCTCTTTAGAAGATGCCGCCGCGCTAACTTATTATGCCGAAAGCATGGGGTATTCTTTGTCGGAGGCGATTACGAATCAAGGAGCAAAAACCTATCTCGCTACCATCACCTCTTCGAGAGCCGAAACCTTTTCGGGCAACACTGTTGACGACTTCTCAAGACCTACAAACTCCTACCTCCCCCAAGGCACTACCGACTATTGCGACCCGAATATTATAACCGACCCCAAATCGGGCAGGAAATATTATAAGCTCGCTTCGGGCTACAGAATATATGCCGATGAGGCTTCGGCAGAAATTACGGAAGGTAAACTGAATTCTTCGAATAATATATCCTTTTCTTCTTCAAAGGTGGAGGGCAAAAAGCTCTACATAAGCTTTAAAACGGATGAAAAGATCCCCTTTAAGCTTAGCTACGGAAAGCAGGTGTATTTTTCAGAAACCGCGCCCGATTATTCCGTTTTCTCCTGCGATTTTTCTTATATTGATATAACCTTTTTTAATTCTGATAGCCTCGATATTAAAGCGCTCGAGCTGCCAGAAAACAAGATTTTTTCGAAGGTCAAGCCCCTAAAAACCGACAAAAAACGACAATCCGCCCTTAGAATCTATCTTAAAGAAAAGGGCGCGTTTTATGGCTGGGATGCGAAATATAACGCTTTAGGCGAGCTTGAATTTTCCTTCCTTCAGCCGCCGAAAATGGAAATCCCCGATTCGCTCGAGGGCATAAAAATTCTTATCGACCCCGGCCATGGCGGAGATGACCCGGGCGCGCCAAACGTTAACGGAAGCTATCGCTTCGGAGAGCAAAACCACGCGCTTTTATATGCAAAGGAGCTTTCGGAGCAGTTAAGAGCACTCGGCGCCACAGTTACCTTTACGAGGGTATCTAACACGACGGTGAGCCTTAACGACCGCTGCGCCATTATCCGAAATGCGAACGCAGACCTTGTTATTTCCCTTCATTTTAACGCAAGCGAAAACAAAAAGCAAAAGGGCTTCTTTATGGGATATTTTTGCCCATTCAGTTTTCCTGCGGCAAAAACGATCTCCGAATCAATTATGAAAACCGATATATTTTCTCCCCTATCGGGCGGCGTGGATTGGCATTATTTCAGACCCTCTCGCGTTACCTCCTGCCCCGTTATTTTAGCCGAAAGCGGATATATTTCCAACCGCGAGGATTATGAAAAAATAAGAAACCCCGAGATATATAAAAAATATATCGAGGGAATGACGAATGGCATCTGCAATTATTTTAATAGCATATCAAAATAAAAAAAGGCGGAGCAAAACGCTCCGCCATGTTCAATTTTCTTATTTAATTTTACCCCAAGACACGAACACCGTCCCCTATCTTTTTCGGTCACTTAAACATCCCCCTATGTTTTATTAATCAAAATACTGCCTTTTATTTCTTAATATATCTTTGATTTCTGCTATTTGGTTTATCGGGTAAAGTCATTTTAATCAAACCTTTTTCAATCGCGGGGCCTAAATAGTTTTTGCGGAGAGTTTCTTTTGATTTAAGCTCTAATAAATCTAAAATAGCGTTTGCGGTGTACGGAGTATCATATTCCATAACTGAAAGCAGCTTCTTGACATATTCTGAAAGATCATCGAAAGAAGCAGCAGTGTTTAATATTTCATCCAATACTGCGCTTATCTGTGTGAGCATAAACTCTATAAACACAGTGCTTGCGCCATCTATATGACATTTAGCGATTGCATCGTAGTACCCTTCCTGAAACTTCTCGATTTGGCTTTCGATAGGAATGAATTCAAACATAGGCTTCCATGCGGCAAGTATTGCAGTATGCCAAAGCCTTGCCATTCTTCCGTTGCCATCTGAGAAAGGATGGATGAAAACAAATTCGTAGTGAAATACCGATGCAAGAATTAAAGGATGTACTTTACCGTTAAAATTCTTCATCCAATCGAATAAATTTTGCATCTGTTCCGGTACAAGTCGTGCGGGCGGCGCCATAAATATACACTTATCACCGTTAAACACGCCTTCTTCTCCCTTACGGAAGCAACCGCTTTCATCAACTATATATTGGGTCATAATACCGTGCAAACGTTTAAAATCATCTAAGCTATAAATATCAAACTTTCCAATTTCCTCATAGGCGGTATAAGCGTTTTTAACCTCTTGTATTTCCTTGCGCGCGCCAATAACAGCGCGACCGTTTATAACGTTACGCACTTCATCTAATGACAAAGAATTCGCTTCAATTTTAAGAGACGAATGAATAGACTTAATTTTATTATTCTTGCGCAAATGCGGTTTTGAATCCAAATTTGTGCGCTCATTAATTTTGCCTATCTTTTCAGAAATTTCAGCCACGAGCGACAACATTTTATCTGTTATCTGATATGGCGGTATATATGACATTTTAACATCCTCCGACTTGCTTATTATCTTACTTATTATCTTACCACATATTTATTGATTTATCAAGGATAAAATCAGATTTTTCGCAATTATAAACATACAAATTATGATAAATTTCACTTTCAATAACAATCAACGAAAAACAGCCGTTACAGATCAATTTCTGCAACGGCTGTTTGTTTTTATCTTACGCTTTATAAACTTCTTCTAAAACTCTTGCTGTATCTCTGATATCATAGCCTGCGTTTGCGACTGCTTCGAGCTGGCTTTTTCTTTCATAGCATTCGCTGACGCTTAAAATCAT
>JAZORV010000038.1:0-2516 GCA_045656785.1 Acutalibacteraceae bacterium
GTGCAAAATTAAATATTAAAATTTAATTTTGCTTAAGCCACTTAAAAAGTGGCTTGTCGAAGCGCTTTTTGCGTTTCGACAAACTACAATCATTATAAAAAAATAGCTTAGAAAGGATTAGGCTTTAATGATAGAAGTTAAAAATCTTTCAAAAAAATATGGAAATCACATTGCCGTCAGAAACGCCAGTTTCACCGTAAATGATGGCGAGGTCTTGGGCTTTCTCGGGCTTAACGGCGCAGGAAAATCGACCATTATGAATATTATGACGGGCTATCTTTCCATGACCTCGGGCTCGGTCAGCATAAATGGCTTCGATATTCTTTCGAATCCCGCCGAGGCTAAAAGGCATATCGGATATCTTCCCGAGTTGCCTCCTCTTTATCCCGATATGACGGTTAAAGAATACCTCAATTTTATATACGATCTCAAAAGGGTCAAGCTCCCGAGAACTCCCCATATCTCCGAGATTTTAAGGCTTGTAAAGCTCGAAAACGTTTACAACCGCCTCATTAAAAATCTTTCCAAGGGATATCGCCAGAGAGTCGGCATTGCTCAGGCTCTGCTTGGCAACCCCGACGTTATTATCCTCGATGAGCCTACCGTTGGTCTCGACCCGAAGCAGATAATCGAGATAAGAAATCTTATCCACCATCTCGGCAAAAACCATACGGTTATCGTATCCTCGCATATTCTTTCGGAAATTCAATCGGTTTGCGATAGAATAATCGTTATAAACGGCGGTGTTATAATTGCCGATGGCAAACCTGATGAGCTTGGCGCTATGATAACGGGCGAAAATGCTGTTACGGTCCGCGTGAAAACGGAGGATAGCGGCGCTAAGATTAAATTATTAAAGCAATTTGAAAATATGAAGGGCGTAGATTCGGTTGGAGTTGTAGATTCTCCCGAGATTGGCGCTTTCGATTATATAATCAGCATATCAGGAAAAGCTGTGGATATCAGACCTCTCATCGTTGGAAGAGTTTTGGAATCCGGCGGCACCCTTTTGGGGCTTAAGGAAACCGAATTCAATCTCGAGGAGATCTTCTTGAGGCTGACAGACGTATCATCAGAAACAAAAGAGGAGGAAACAGAAGAATGATAGCTATTTTTAAAAGAGAATTTAAAAGCTATTTCACGTCGCCTTTGGGCTACGTTGTTTTCGCTCTTTTTGCCCTTTACGTTGGCAACGATTTCCACACTCTTTTTTCTTTAAATCAAGGCAATATGCCTGCTCTTTTCTCTTCGCTTTTGTTTATCATCGTTTTCGTTTGTCCTATTCTCACGATGAGATTAATGAGCGAGGATAAGAGGCTGAAGGTGGACCAGGCTCTCCTCACAGCTCCCGTAAGCCTTTGGGGAATAGTTTTGGGCAAATTTCTGGCAGCGTTTGCTATTTTCGCCCTTTGTATGTCCTTGACCTTCGTTCAGCAGCTTGTTTTTTCAATCTACGTAACTCCCGATTGGCTTATATATATAGGAAACCTCTTGGGCATTTTGTTGATGGGCGCGGCGCTTCTCGCTCTCGGCCTTTTTATCTCCGCCATGACCGAAAGCCAGATGGTATCTGCTATCATCTCCTTCGGCGGCTCGCTTTTTATTATCCTTCTCGATGATATTATCGCTCAGATTGATAATGTCAGCGTGCAGGAATTTGTTTCCAAATATATTTCGTTTAATGCAAGATATCAGAATTTCGCAAGCGGAGTTCTCGATTTTTCCGACCTTTTGTTCTTCTTGAGCTTTGCTTTTATCTTCCTATTTTTGGCAGAGCGCACGCTCGAGAAAAAGCGTTGGTCTTAAAGATTAAGGGAGGAAACGAGAATGAAACTTTTTAATAAAAGCAATAAAGAAAAGCTCAATAGCGAATTTTCCCTTAAATACGGTGCCTTTGGCGCTGCGGTGGTTGCAATAGCTTTAGCGCTTGTTATCGCTCTTAATATCGCTGTTAATATATTCAACCAAAAATACCCGATGACCCTCGATTTCACCGTTTACGATGAATATACCATTACCGAGGATAACCTCGAGTTTTTGGAAACCGTTGATTATAAGGTGGATTTAAAAGTCCTTTTCACAAAGGAGCAGTACGTGGGCGGAGGAATGTCCTATAGAAGCTTCGTTGATGAAACAGGAAAATATTTCTCTCAAACGGTTAAGCTTTTGGACCAGTATAAGAAATATAACGATAATATCAGCATTTCTTGGCTTGACCCGAACGATTCCGACGTTATTAACGAGGTTTCAAGCGATTATTCCGAGGTTTTCTCAGAGCTTGATTACGGCGATATATTGGTTGATTGCTATGTTAACGGCAAGGACGAGGAACCCCTTCGTGGCTTCATTTCGGCAAAGGATTGCTATAATCTTTCAACCGATTCGGATGCTTCCTTGCAGTATTATAACTATGGTAGCACAACCTATACAGTAACCGGAAATAATATTGAAAACGCAGTTGCAAACGGCATTTTCAAAACCGCAAACCTCGAAACTGTTAAGGTCGCTCTTATCAC
>JAZORV010000039.1:0-4459 GCA_045656785.1 Acutalibacteraceae bacterium
GAATATTATGAAGAAATATTATCTTGTTGGTAATGCTCATCTTGACCCGGTATGGCAATGGGATTGGCAGGAAGGAAGCATGGAAGCTAAGGCTACAATTCGTTCTGCCCTTGATAGAATGAATGAATTTCCTGAATATAAATTTGTCTGCTCTTCGGCTTCTGTTTATAAATGGATAGAAGAATTTGCGCCCGAGATGTTTGAAGAGGTTAAAGAGAGGGTTAAAGAGGGAAGGTTTATAATCGTTGGCGGTTGGTTCGTTCAGCCGGATTGCAACTGTCCTTCAGGAGAAGGCTTCGCAAGGCAGACCCTTTACTCTCAGAGATATTTTTTGGAAAAGTTTGGAAAAACCGCAAAGGTTGGATATAATGTTGACAGCTTCGGGCATAATGCGATGCTTCCGCAGATTCTTAAAAAAAGCGGAATGAACGAATATATTTTTATGCGACCCGGCGCTCATGAAACCGACGAAATTAAGAGCGAAGTATTTAATTGGGTTTCTCCTGATAGTTCGTCTGTTTTAACTTATAGAATTGGAGCTGGGTGCTATTGCACGAATTATAAAACAAAGGAAGATCTCGAGGAGCATATAGCTCAACATGATGAATTGCAGCTTTCGGGCTCTGACGCTTGCCCTGTGTTTTATGGTGTCGGCAACCATGGAGGCGGCCCCACTATTAAGAATCTTGAGCTTTTGGAAAGTTTTTCAAAAGAACATCCTGAAAAAGAATTTATTTATTCTGATATCAGCGATTTCTTTGATTATATAAGAGAATCTAATCTTGAGATCCCCGAGCATAAAAATGATCTTCAGCATCACGCTTCGGGATGCTATTCGGCCGTTTCTTCAATCAAAAAAGGAATCAGAAGAAGCGAATGTGAGCTTATTGCAGCAGAAAGTTTTTCGATGCTGGGTATGCTTCTATCCGGAAGAAAGCAGAGCAATGATAGATTTAAAGCAGCTTGGGAAGATATTTGTTTCCTTCATTTCCACGATTATCTTGGCGGCTGTTCTTACCAAAAGGCTTATGACGATGCTGAATATATGATTGGATTTGCACGAAATATTGCGGCAAAAGAGGAGAATAATGCTCTTCAGTCTATATCTTGGAAAATTGATACCTCAGACAGAGAAAAAGGATTACCGATCGTTGTATTTAATCCTCATAGCTTTGAGGCTGAGCAGACAATAAGGCTTAATCTTTTTGCAGATAGAATTGTTGATAATAATGGCAATGAAGTTGATTTTCAAAGAGTGCGTTCTTCAACTCAAGAATGTATGAAGCGAAATGATACGATTTTCAAAGCAAAAGTTCCTGCTCTCGGTTTTGCGGTTTATTATGTTAACACTTATCCTACTTGGGAAATACCTTACCCCGAAGAAGATAGAATTAAAATCGATTTTGAAAAATGTGGAAAAAGCGTTTTTGCATCGGAATATAACGATATAAATTCCTCATGTATTGAAGATGGATTTATTCTTGAAAATGAGATTTATAAAATTGTTTTTGATAGAAATAACGGATTTATTAAAGAATTCTTTGATAAGAGGAAAGAAAAGAATATCATAACTGAAAATGCAGCTGTTCCGATAGTTATTGATGAATTTTATCATGATGCATGGAGCCATGCAAAGAATTATTTTGATAATGTTATTGGTCAGTTTTGCGATGCGAAAATTAAAATTACAGAATGTGGTCCGGTAAGAGCAACCGTCCGAATTGAAAGCAGGTATAATGATTCTAAGCTGATTCAATATTTTTCCTTGGAGAAGGGAAGCGATAAGCTTCAGGTCAGAGCAAAGGTTGATTGGAGAGAAAAGCATAAATTGCTTAAAATAAAATGGCCTATGGCTATTGATTCCCCAAAGGCGTTTTATGAGATTCCGTTCGGAATTATTGAAAGGCCTTGCAATGGCGAGGAAGAGCCTGGCCTTATGTGGACTGCGGTTGTGGGAGAAAACGGAGGCTATGCTTTAATAAATGATGATACTTATAGCTCAAGCGTTAAAGATGGTGCTATTTATCAAACTGTTGTTAGAAGCCCGATTTATGGCGACCACGGTGGTCCTCGTGACGATGAAAGTGATTTCACCGATCAAGGTGAAAGAAGCTTTTCTTATGAAATAATGCCTGTTGATAAGTCATTCACATCTGTTATTAAAGAAGCAAAAATCTTTAATAATCCACTTTCGCATATAATTGAAACCTGGCACGGGGGCGAGCTTTCTGATAATCCATACAGCTCTTTGCAAATCAACGCAGACAATATTATTCTTTCAGCAATAAAGAGAAGCGAGGATGGAAAAGGCTTGATTCTAAGGCTTTATGAAACCGATGGCAATAAAACAAACGTGGAAATATCCGGTGATATGTTGAGAGTTCCTTTAAAGGCGGATTTTTCTCCATTTTCCGTTAATACATATTTCCTCGCTGATGATGCTGATGTATGGCGTGAAGTTTTGATTTCTGAGCTCTAATTTTATAGATAAAAATAATCATAGTTTTTGATTATATGAAAATTAATTTGAGCTTTAAACTTATTGACAGAATCCTTCTTTTGTGATATAATTTCATAAAAGGAGGATTTTTTGTATGTGTAAAAGATTAACAGCTTTATTTCTTAGCATCGCCCTTATCGCATCGCTTTTTTCTTGTATTCCCGTTTTAGCTGAAGAAGCTCCCGGATTTACTGCCGGAACGATCGCAAAGGAAGAAGCCCTTATTGGCGTTAAAGGTAGCGCAAGCTGGCTTAAAAGCGCAACCAATAAAGGAGCTAATGATGCTTCATGGGTGCTTTCTCGAGTAACAGAAGGCTCTGAATGTATTACCTATGGTGTTGCTCCGGATTCAAAGTATTATACTCTTAATTCCGATGGAGCTTATCGCGAGCATACATATTATACTAATGCGCTCGCTAAGGCTATGAAACATTCAACCGAGACCGTAGGTGGTGTTTACGCTGAGTACGATGCAACCACTCTCGAAAAAACTTACTATAAAATGAATGGTAAGGAAGTAGCAACTGATGAAGACGGCAACATGGTTGTTGACCGCGTTGTCAAAGAATTCAGTTCAACTCAAGCTTCGGGCGGTAAATATGTCAGCTCTCAGTATTTCGATGATAAAACTATTAACACTGCCTATGGATATGACTCAAATGGTGCTTATAAATATACTCTCGGAGGCGATCCTAAGAAGGAATACATTGACAAGCCTCGTTATTATGAGGACTTTGTATATTCTTTCTTAACCGGAACCGAAGTTACTGATATTTTCTTTGGAGGACAATATGGATCCCCATATCTCAGAACCTCCAACTATCAGGTTTTTATCAGTAATTCCACCTCGAGCCTATTCGATGAAGAGAATATGGTATATCATTTCCAAAATGATTTTAGTGCCGTTCAATCAAGCCCTGATAACGTTAACACCTTTGCTCAGCATATTCATTTTGATGAGCCTCAAAAGGCTGCGTTGATCGGTGTTCGTATTTTGGACCCTGTTAGCTCTTTTATTACTTCAAACGCAACCTATTATAACTGCAATCGAGTATCCCATTTCAGCGCTTATGGTTCGACCCCTTCTGTGGACGACCATATTCCTCTCGGTCTTGTTGCGGATTATTCCGTTGCTAATAACACAGGCTCGGGATTCGATGCAGATGCTACTGTTTGGAAAGACCTTTCAGGCAATGGCAACGACGTAACCGTTGCTAAGGATGACAACAACTATTTTACAGATGACGGATATGTTTCTTATGGTAAGAAGAACTATTTCCCGAAAGCCGTTGTTGACGTTATAAACAGCGATGAATATACTGTTGAATTTATTATCGATGATTATAGCAACATGGGAACAGAGGCTATCGTTGCTCTCTTAAACGACTCCTCCGATATGTTTGGCGCATATATCCAGACAAACGATCTTCAAAATTTAGCAGATGATAAGTTCCATTTTAAAACCTCTGCTAAATTAATGACATCCGGAAACGCTCGACCCTCAGTTGGAACTGCTTATGATAAAATTCCGGTAACTCTTGTTTCATTAACTTTCTGCAAGGGCAAGCCAACCAACATATATTTGAATGGTGTGCTTGTGAGCTCTGCAGGTTCATCTACCGTTAACTGCAAGGCAACCGACCTTTTCTTCGGACATGACGGAGATACCGCTGTTTATGCCGGTGCATCAAGAAAATGCCGCGTAGTTTATAAAAACATCAGATTCTATGACAGAGCAATCTCTCCTGTTGATATGCTTCATAATGCTACTGTTGATGGAATTGGTGAAAAATACGTAAGCGTTGCTCAGCCTCAAACAAATATAGTTGGAGATATCGCATTAATCAGAGAAATAAACTCTAAAGCTGAGCTTGAGGAAATGCTCGCTTCCGACATCCTCCCTTCTAATGCTATTTTTACTGTTAACAGCTCTTTAGAGATTGTTGATTCAAATGGCGC
>JAZORV010000040.1:0-3446 GCA_045656785.1 Acutalibacteraceae bacterium
TATTGGCTGCTACCGCTTCCGCTATTGTTTCTTTCGTTCCATTAGGCTTTATTTCAGGCGCATTGGGCAGAAAGAAAACTATTCTTATTGGAATAATCGTTATGACGGTTTGCTATGCTTCGGCAATGTTTATACACGAAAAAACTCCGATTCTTTACGTATTATTTGCCGTTGTTGGAATTGGATGGGCGGCAATTAACGTTAATTCCTTCCCGATGGTTGTTGAAATGAGCACAGGCTCGCAGGTTGGAAAATACACCGGTTTTTATTACACCTTCTCAATGGCAGCGCAGATTACAACCCCCCTCGTTTCGGGTTTTCTTATTGATAATCTCGGATTCGGCTATTCAGTTTTATTCCCCTATTCTGTTATCTTCTCGCTGCTTTCCTTTGTAACAATGCTCTTTGTAAAACACGGAGATTCCAAACCTCAAAAAAGAGCTTCAATATTAGAAAATTTTGATTCTGAGGATTAATTATGTTAGCTGTTCTGATTATTCTTTTAATTGCTATTCTGCTTGTGGCTTTTTATTTATTCTTAATCTCACCAAGCTTCAAAATTCATCCTGATTTAAGGCTTCTTGATGGGTTATATATTGCTCATAGAGGCCTTCACAGAAAAGAAGACAATATCCCCGAAAATTCTATTCTCTCCTTTCAAAAAGCGGTTGAAAGGGGCTACGCTATCGAAATTGATATTCATCTCACCGCCGACGGAGAGGTTGTTGTTTTCCATGATGATGATTTAAAAAGAGTTTGCTTTGATGACAGAATGATAAACGACGTTACTCTCGAAGAACTAAAAAAGCTCTATCTTTTCAACACCTCTCAAAGAATCCCAACCCTTAAAGAATGTCTCGAGGCTGTTGATGGAAATGCCTTTCTTATGATAGAATTTAAGGTTGATAAAAACAACTGGAAAGAGCTTTGTGAGAAGTCAAACGCTATACTGAAGAATTACAAAGGAAAATATTTTATTCAGTCATTCTTTCCTCAGGTTTTATATTGGTATAAAAAGAACCGCAAAGATATTTTAAGAGGTCAGCTGAATGCAGGGCATTTGGGAGATAAGCTTTATCACAAGATTGCCGAAAATTTTCTTTCAAATTTTCTCTCCCGCCCTCATTTCGTTTCTTATGAATATATCTTTTACAATAAACCTATTAGAATCCTCGAAACAAAGCTCGGCGCCTTCCCCGTTGGATGGACGTTCCCATCCAAAGAAGATCTTGATAAACGAAAATCTGATTTCAACACTTATATTTTTGAGAATTTTATCCCTTAAGACTAATTGTTTCTAAATTCTTAAATTTTAATAATTTATTGAAAACATAATTTTAATATGGTATACTCAAAATAAAGGAGATGGGGCGAATGAAGGTTACTTTTAATCCCGATGAGAAAATCGTAAACGTAATTAAAGAAGGTCTCGAAAAAACAGGCGGATATTGCCCTTGCAAGAGAGAGCGAACAGAAGAAAACATCTGTATGTGCGAAGAGTTTAAAGAACAAATCAAAGACCCGAATTTCGAAGGCTTTTGCCACTGTATGTTATACTATAAATCTAAATAAAGGAGAAAATCAAAATGGAAGTTATTATCACTAAAGAAAATTTTGAAAACGAGGTTTTAAAATCTGATATTCCCGTTCTCGTTGATTTTTGGGCTACCTGGTGCGGCCCTTGTATGATGCTTTCTCCAATCATTGAAGAAATTGCAAATGAATATGCCGGCAAAATAAAGGTTGGTAAAATAAACGTTGACGAGGAACCCGAGCTTGCGACAAGTTTTGGCATTATGAGCATCCCTACTCTTATGGTTTTTAAAAATGGTGAAGTTACAGCTTCTTCTCTCGGATACAAACCCAAAGAGGATATTATTTCTTTGTTATAAGAGGATATTAAATGAAAAAAGAAAAGGTTACGCCCGAAGGTAAAAAAACTTGGAGCAATTACTATTGGTTTTATTATAAATGGCATATGGCGTTTGTCCTGATGCTAATTATTGCAATAGTTATTTGCTCTGTTCAATGCGCGGCTAAAAAAGACCCTGATTATTATCTGGTTTTTTATTCCGATAGCTACACAGATAGCCAGCTTCTCGAAAAAGCTGCAAACGCTACCGAAAAATATGCAGATGACAGAAATGAGGATGGAGAGGTTTACATTCAAGCCATCAACTGCTCGTACAACCCCAATGACCCCTCCTTAAGGCTTACAGCAAATCAACAAGCCAACGCTCAGATTCAATCTGAAAGAGCTGTTATATGGGTTCTCGATGACGTTGGTGTTGGTCAATACTACGAGGAGCACGGACTTGATATTTTCGGAAAAAGCGAAGCTCTTTCAAGCCACGATTCTCATTCCTTGCTCATCGATGATTCCGAGCTATCTGAACTATTTAACAAAGCCGGCTATGAGGAAGATTATTACATATTCTATAGGCTCAGAGACGGTGCAGATGAATATAATAAAGTCGGCAAAAAAATAATTGAAGCTCTTATAAAATAAAGCAAGTCGCCTCGCTGAAATCAGCGAAGCGACTGTTTTTTTACTTATAAAGAGGTCCGTAAAGCTCGCAAGCCTTTGCGTCGGCTGCTTCAAGATTTTCGGTTCCCATAAGACCCCAGGAATGCGGACGATAAATTTCATCATTATCAAGGTTATGCATTGTTACGGGGATTCTGAGCATAGAGCAAAGGGTGATGAGATCCTGACCAACGTGGCCATAAACCCATGCGCCGTGGTTTGCGCCCCATTTTGCCATAACGGTGTATACATCCTTGAAAGCGCCTTCGCCTGTAAGTCTCGGGCAGAACCAGGTTGTAGGCCAAGTGGGGTCGGTTCTCTTATCAAGCTTATTATGAACCTCGCCATCGATAACCGCGGTATAGCCTTCTGCAATCTGCATTACCGGGCCAACACCCTCAACGATAGAAAGGCGAGCCATTGTGCAAGGCATTTCAGCTCCGGTTTTGAAATGAGAGGAGAATCCGCCGCCTCTGAAATATTCAAAGTCAGCACGGCACCAATCGGTGTTCTCTACGCAAGCTTTAATATCCGCATCGGTCATATCCCACCATGCCTTCATACAGCCTTCTCCCTTATCATTCTTTGCGCCGCCTGTTGCATCAAGTGCAGTTGCGCCTGAATTGATAAGATGGATTATTCCGTTTGCAGCAACACCTTCAAGATCTTTGCCTGTTACACGTTTTACAGCTTCAGGGCTCCAATACGTTCTAACGTCAGAGAACAAGGGAGCATGACCTGTAAGCATAGTTAAAAGAAGCATAGTAATACCATTCAAGGTATCATTTTCGGTTGCAAAGGTAAAGGGCTTGCGTTTACCGTTCCAGTCGAAGGTTGAATTATTTATAGCCTCGGTAAAGTCAGCATTGGGGAGCCAGTCGGTCCATTGACGCTGACCTTGGAAACCTGCTGCAATAGC
>JAZORV010000041.1:0-6098 GCA_045656785.1 Acutalibacteraceae bacterium
CCTTTATATCAACACCGTCGATTAAAATTTCACCTTCAGAAAGATTATAAAAATGCGGAATCAAATGACAAATTGTCGTTTTTCCACCACCACTTGGACCGACTAATGCGTAGGTTTTTCCTTCCTCAATCTTCAAAGAAACGTTGTTCAAAACCTCGCGACTTTCTTCATAACCATAAGTAACGTTTTTAAATTCAAGTTCACCTTTTAATCTGTCGACAGCTTTCGCGCCAATCTTATCTACCTCAGGCTCTGTATCCATTATTTCGATAAATCTTTCAAAGCCCGTGAATCCATTTTGAAACATCTCCATAAAGCGAATAAGAGTGTTAATAGGTCCTAAAAACAAATTTATAGACACAATAAAGGCTGAATAATCCGCAAAATTGATTTGCTTATTATAAAGGAACACCCCGCCTGCAATCAAAACAACAACGTTAAAAACGTCGGTTATAAATGTTGTTGATGAATGAAACTGACCCATCGCTTTATATGCTTTTCGGCGCGATTCTTTAAAGCGACTATTTCCCTCTTCGAACTTCTCTGATTCTTTTTTGGAATTAGTGAAGGCTTTTGTAACTCTAATACCTGAAATGCTGCTTTCTAAAGCGGAATTTATCTGGGCTATTGATTTTTTACTTTCTGCAAAGGCATCGCGCATTCTTTTCCTTGTAAAAAGAGAAACGATTATTAAGAATGGAACGCAAGCAAAAATTATAAGCGTTAAATTTATATTTATTGTTGCCAAATAAATAAAAGAAATAATAACAGAAACACCTGATACTATAATCGTTTCAGGGCCATGATGTGCAAGCTCGCTAACATCCATAAGGTCGTTTGTAAGCCTTGACATTATCTTTCCTGTTTCGTGGTCGTCATAAAATGAGAATGGTAGTTTTTGCAAATGGTTAAACATTTCGCTTCGCATTTGCGCTTGCATTCTTACTCCCATAATATGGCCATAATACTGAATAAAGTAATTAAGAAGAAGTCTAACGAAATACAGAAGCAGCAAAGCGCAGCCGAATATAACTATCATGCTGTATTTTTTATTTGGAATCAAATCATTTAGCATCGTTCTTGTTACCATTGGGTAAACAATAGCAATCAACGAAACTAAAAGCGATGCTATCATATCAAGAGAAAATAATAGCTTATGGGGTTTATAATAGCTTAAAAATCTTTTAACCATTTGATTTCGAACTCTTTTCCTTTTTGCTTTATTTTTTTATAACAATTCTTCCAACTTCAGGCATATTGGGAATTATATCCTGAACGAGAACCTGTATAGGTCCGCTTGCCCAAGGATGGCAAAGGCTTGTGTTGAATTTCTTATCCTTGCCCCAGGCTTCGAAGCAGGTTGTTGCACCCTCTCTGACCATATTATACCATGAATTTTCATCCTCCGAAATTATGAAGGAATATGCATCCTCATATCGTTCAAGTTTGCATAATGCTTTGAGCATAAAATATGCCATATAAACCCCGCAACACATACCTTTTGATACAATAAAATCAGCAATACTATCATTGAATTTAGCGTCATTTATTCCATAAAAAGTAGGTATCACGTTTGAATGCAAGGAAGAATGCTCGCTATTTGGGGCATCAACATAAAGACCGAGGTTTTCTTTAAAGAAAACCTTATTAAAGGTTGCTTTAAGCTTCTCCCCCTCGTTATTATGAGGAATACCCAAAATATCCTTAATTTTTTCTGTCTGCAAAACGCAACCAACGTAAAAAGCATTAACAACATTATGGCATCCGGAGCCAACAGGATTAGTCAAAGGGAAATCATAATTATCGCGAAGATTATCAGGCCAATCAACAAGATTCCATTCTCCGTTGACCTCCTCCAAAAGCCCATCTTCTCTCTCATATTTTTTATAATATTCAATTATTCCCTCACATACCTCAAGCGTTTTTGCCAGGTATTCTTTATCGCCGGTATAATCATAATATCTCAATGCCAAAATCGGAAACTGAAAAGAATAATCAGCAATTTTTTGAACTAGAGAGCCCGGAGTGCAGGTTAAAACACACTTTGAAATTTTCGCCGACTGCATTTGATTATCAAGTGCTTTTTTAAAAAGGGATATATCCCCCGTGAGAATGATATGCGAAGCGCCTGTAATAGTAAGATCACCTGCATATTGTCCTTTTTCTCTATTTGGGCAATCAACAAAGACCTCTTGAGATGAGGTTTTAACAACATTTTTACATATATCCCAAACACTTTTTAAAACCTTGTTATCCGTTATTAAATCGCAATATCCATCATCAAAGGGATAATGCTGAGCATCGACCTTAAAATCGATTATTTCAGCATTTTCATCCGGAATTAGAGCAACATATCTGAAGGATTTATAATCATAGCCTTCATAATAATTTTCGCCATCATCTAATATCCAAAACTCCTCAAAATAGCAGTTTGAACGCATATCATAGCGCACCTTTTCGGGGTTATCACAAAGCTCTTCGCCCATAAGAATTCTGATTTTAGCTCCCGCTTTGCCCTTAGCTTTGATTTTTAGAGTTCCTGCGATTTGCATACCAAAATCATATAGCTTACCGCCGATTTCGAGATTCTCCTCGGCTTTTGGAGCTTCTTCATAAACCTGCAAGGTTTTTACAGGCTCGTCAGAAAAAATGTAATCAGTTTTTTTCTCAAACGCGTTTCTCCAGTTTGAAAGCTTAATTCTTGAATCGAAGCTTTCGTTTATCATTGTATCATAGCCAATAGTTTTGGGATTAAAATAAGCGTTACAATATGTATAAAGCCAAGATGAATCGGTTTTCAAAACGTTCTCATCACCGATATTTATTTCACAAACCAAACCCATTCTGTTATCCCCGCCTGAAAAAGAGCGAGCAATATAACCGTGATAATAAACGTCGACAAGGATCTCGTTTTCACCATCTTTGAGAAACTCCGAAATATTGTATTCATTCCAATAATAATTAAAATAATAGCCAACTGCAGGACCTCTGCCAACAAGTTTACCATTAATATAAACCTTATAATAATCATCGGCGGTTATCCTTAGGAAATAGTCCCCCAGTTTTTTGGATAGATTAAAGGTTTTCCTCATTATCGTATGGATACCTTGGTATTCGGGCTTATTAGGAAGCTGATTTTTATTGAAGTTAACATTATAAACGTCGATTGGATCTAAAACAGCAAATCTGCCCGAGCATATCCAATCACCATTTTTAAATATATTATTGTTCATAAATACTCACCAAAACTTTAAGGATTCATTAAAACCGATCTCCATTTTCGGAAATCGGTTTTATTGTTATCTATTATGAGAAAAACATAGTTATATATCCTTGAATCCAGAAGATAAAGAGAATTATGGGAAGGATATATTTGCAATAAATCTTCAGCCATTTCGGGAAGCCAATACCTTTTCCGGCGTTTGCTTCCTCAAGGAAATTATTCCAGCCCCATCCGAACTTTTTGGAAGTACAGAAAAGAACGTAAACCAAAGAGCCCAAAGGAAGAATATTATTGCTGATAATAAAGTCTTCAAGATCGAGAATAACTGTTCCTTCGCCAAGAGGATTAAAACCTGAAAGAACGTTGAATCCAAGCGCACAAGGAATAGAAAGAACGATAATAAGAACAAGATTTATAAGGCAAGATTTCTTTCTGCTCCAACCGCCAAGCTCCATACCAAAGGATATAATGTTTTCGAATACCGCAACAACAGTTGAAAGCGCGGCAAATATCAGGAACAAGAAGAAAAGCGAACCCCAAACTTGACCCAAAGGCATTTGATTAAATACATTGGGAAGGATTTTGAAGATAAGTCCCGGTCCTGCAACCTCTTCGATTTGCTCGAAGGGGAATCCGAAAGCAAAGCAAGCAGGAATTATGATAAGACCTGACATAAATGCAACAAAAGTATCAAGAGCTGCAATGGATATAGATTCGCCAAAAAGTCTTCTTTCTTTTGAAATATAGCTTCCGAATATTGCCATAGAGCCCATACCAATAGAAAGCGTAAAGAAGGATTGACCAAGGGCGGCAGTGATAACGTCGCCTATTCCAACGCCGTTTGCTTTCATTCTCTCAAAATTTGGAACCAAATAATATTCAAGACCGTCCATAGCTCCGTCGAGGGTTAAAACGTTGATGGCAAGAATGGAGATGATAGCAAGCAAAGCAACCATCATGATCTTAGTGATTTTTTCAACACCCTTTTCAAGACCTAAAGAGCATATCAAAAGGCCGAGTACAACGGCAAGGACCATAAATCCGATAACAGCTATAGGATCTCCGATTAATGCATCAAACTGATTTTTAACCGCTTCAACTGATTTGCCGGCAAAATCGCCTTTGATCATCTTAAAGAAATATGCGAACATCCAGCCTGTAACTGTGGTATAAAACATCATAAGAAGATAGTTTCCTGCCACTCCGATAAAGCCGAAAGAATGCCACTTTGTTCCTTGAGGCTCCAAAGCTCTAAAGGATGCAGCTATACTTTTACGGCTCGCTCTACCAACAGAAAATTCCATTGTCATAATCGGGAGACCGAAAATAACGAGGAAAAGCAAATAAACAAGAATGAATATTGCGCCTCCGTTAGTTGCAGCCGTATTCGGGAATTTCCAAACGTTTCCAAGACCGATTGCGCACCCTGCGGAAAGCAGGATAAAACCAAGTCTTGAACCTAATGATTCTCTTTTTTCCATAATCTACCTCTCAAAATTTTAATTTATAGATTCATTATAACATATTTATCGCTTTAAAGCAATGAAAATAATAATTTTTTATTGCTCATTATTATTCATCAACTCAAAAATTTTAAGTTGATTCTTCTTTGCAAGCGTAACAAATTCCTCTTCAATAAATATAGGTTTTTCAGATGACATTCCGGCAAGCTTCTTTTGAGCCGAGGCTGAATGATTATCAGAGCCTGCAAAATGAAGAAGTCCAAAGCTATCTGCATAATGCTTCGCCATATTATTTGTGAATTCATCTCTCGAAGCGTTTATAACTTCAACTCCGTGGACGCTTCTCGGAAACAAGCGGATATGGTCAATATAGCCCGCCTCTCTGTAAGGGTGGGCCTGAATAACAAGGGCTCCACTTTCCATCATAAACTCAAGCTCATCCCTTTTCTTCATATTTTCAATTTCCGGATGATTTAAAAACCATTCCTTATCAAGGCCATAAACGAGGAAATCCGTTCCTTTATATGATAACTCAACGCCAAAAAAGACCTTTATGCCAACTTCTTCTGAAAGCTTTAAACCTTCTTCATAATCAGAACAATAAAAATTAATCTTTTCTTCGTATGTCATCGGTTCATTAATATTAACGTTTCCATCAATAAAATGATTCGTTATAAAAACACCATCATAACCTATGCTTTTATAAAACTCTAAGCTCTCCCTTACAGTAGCTCTTGCGCATCGGCTGACGGGAGCCGTATGAAGATGAGTTTCATATTTAAACATATTTATCACCTATCCTTTATTCGTATTTTATCACCGATTATAACCCTTGTCAATTAGAATCGATAGAATTATCTACTGTCGGTAGATAGTTTATATCTTGCCTTTAAGAAGAAAAGGCTGTATAATAAACTCATAGAGGAGAGATTCTATGAGAGATTATGATTTTGGGAACTTTTTGCACGAATTAAGAACAAGGCAAGGGCTCTCGCAGTTTCAGTTAGGCTCGCTTCTCGGCGTTACAGATAAAGCTGTTTCCAAATGGGAAAACGGTTCTGCAAAGCCGCAAAGCAAGACTTTACGCAAACTCAGCGACGTTTTGGGAGTTACTGCAGACGAATTGCTTGCAGGTAAATTCAATCCGACAAACGAGAAAGGAAAGGGTGTTTTTGCTATGAAAAGAGAGCTTTGGAATGCAGCAAATATTTCTCTGTTAGATATTTATAAGAGCGCATTGCCGCTCGAGGCTATGAATCGTTATTATAGCGAATATGCCGAATTTCGCGACAGCGATATAATTATATATTTTGATTTATTAAGACAGCTAAAAGCCCGAGCCGAAGAAATCGGTGAATATGTCAGCGTAAATGGTTTGATAGGCGCCTCCTTTGTGGCCTTCGTTATGGGTG
>JAZORV010000042.1:0-7341 GCA_045656785.1 Acutalibacteraceae bacterium
TGGACTTCTTGTGAGCCGCGTTGTTCTTATGAATAAGACCCTTGCCGGCAGCCATATCGATCTTCTTAACGGCAGCCTTTACTACAACTTCCATATCAGCAGAACCGCTTTCGATAGCAGCATCAGCCTTTTTAATAGAAGTTCTGAGAGCGGAACGATAAGCTCTGTTACGCTCGTTGCGAGCCTCGCTTACTAATACGCGCTTCTTTGCAGACTTGATATTCGGCATATTTTCGACCTCCTAATAAATTACGCTCTAAAGGCGCAGTACGATTATATTACCACTAATTGAGGCAAAAATCAAGTATTTTTTTTAATTTTTAGCATTTTTTTGCTTGGTTTTTATAAAAGGGCTGTTTTTTTATGGAAATTTTAAAAATATTGTTGAGATTATCGGGGGCTTATAGTATAATTAATCTGTATCTCTATGTATATTAATATATTTACATAAAACTTACCGATTTTTTGATTCGAGGATTTTCAATGAAACAGATTTATCTTGATAATAGCGCCACTACCCCCGTTTGCGAAGAGGCAGTAACGGCAGCGGTCGGGGCGATGCAAAAGGACTTCGGCAATCCCTCCTCCCTTTATTCTCTCGGAATGGATGCCGAAAGGCTTATGGAAAGAGCCCGCGAAAAAATGGCAAAAAGGCTTGGCGCCGCCCCCAAAGAAATTATATTCACCGCTTCAGGCACCGAAGCTAACAACACCGCCATCTTCGGCGCGGTAAAGGCGAGGGCAAAAAGAGGAAACAGAATCGTTACCTCCGCGGTTGAGCATCCTTCGGTTGCGGAGCCGATAAAAAGGCTTGAGGAAGAGGGCTTCGAGGTTATCCGCCTTCCCGTTTATCCCGATGGCAGAGTTTCGGCTGAAGATATTAAGGCAGCGATAAACTCCAAAACCATCCTCGTTTCCATAATGGCGGTAAACAACGAAACGGGCGCGATAATGCCGATAGAGGCGGTTGCTCCCGCGATAAAGGAGGCAAACGCGCCTGCGCTTTTCCACTCTGATGCGGTTCAGGGCTTCGGCAAAATTAAAATTGACGTAAAAAAGCTCGGAATCGACCTTCTCAGCGCCAGCGGTCATAAGCTGCATGCGCCAAAGGGAATCGGATTTTTATACTGCAGCTCCTCGACCCACATCCCCCCTTTTCTTCTCGGTGGCGGTCAGGAAAAGGGGATGCGCTCGGGAACCGAGAGCGTTCCGCTTATAACCGCTTTTTCGGCTGCAACAGAAAAAATCGATGAAGAAAAGAATCTCAAAAAAATGAGAGAGCTTAAAGACTTTGCTCTCGAAAAATTTGAGGGAATGAAGGGCATTCTCATCAATTCCCCCAAAGATGGGCTTCCCTATATCATCAATATTTCGCTTGAGGGAATAAGAAGCGAAACCGCGCTTCATTTTCTCGAGGGCTTTGGGATATACGTTTCCTCAGGCTCGGCTTGCTCCAAAGGAAAGGCAAGCTCGGTTTTAACCGAGATGGGGCTCTCTTCCGACAGGGCCGACAGCGCTCTCAGAATCAGCATGAGCCGATTCACAGAAAAAGAGGACATCGAGGCTTTGGCAGAGGCTTTGGAATCAGCCCTATTGAGGCTTACAAGAAAAAGGAGATAATTATGAAACAGGTTATTCTTATCAAAAACGGAGAATTAGCGCTTAAAGGTCTTAACAGACAGACCTTTGAGGACGTTCTTATAAAAAACATAAAGAAAAAAATCAGACCCCTTGGCGAATATTCGGTTCGCAAGGCGCAGTCTACCATATACATCGAGCCGAAATCGGAGGATTTCCCCTTTGAGGAGGCGCTCGAGGGAATGAAAAAGGTTTTTGGTATTGCCGCGTTCACCCTCGCGCTCGCAGTTGAAAAAAATATGGAAACCATCCTTTCGGAAGCGCCCGAGTATCTTCGCGACCGCTTAGAGAACGCAAAAACCTTCAAGGTTGAAGCCAAGCGCTCCGACAAGCATTTCCCCCTAACCTCCCCCGAAATCAGCCGAGAGCTTGGAGGAAAGCTTCTCTCTTATTATCCCCATTTAAAGGTTGACGTTCATAACCCCGATGAAATAATTATGGTTGAAATAAGGGACTATGCCGCCTATATCCATGGCAAGCAGATTAAGGGCGCAGGCGGAATGCCAACGGGAACCGCAGGCAAGGCAGCCATCCTTATTTCAGGCGGAATTGACTCCCCCGTTGCCGCTTATATGATGGCAAAAAGAGGCATAACCCTCGATGCTATTCATTTTGCTTCCCCGCCATATACAAGCCCCCGAGCAGAGCTGAAGGTTAAGCAGCTGCTTCAAAAGGTTTCGGAATATTCGGGAACTATCCGCTTATCCATCGTTAATTTCACCGAGATTCAAGAGCAAATCGGAGAAAAATGCCCCGAGGAGCTTTTCACCCTCGTTATGAGAAGATTTATGATGAAAATTTCCGAAAATCTTGCAAGAAGGCGCGATTGCCTCGCGCTTATAACGGGAGAGAGCGTGGGTCAGGTTGCAAGCCAGACCATGATGGCGCTCGGAGTTACCGATGCGGTTGTTAATATGCCAGTTTTCCGCCCCGTTATCGGAATGGATAAGGATGAAATAATCGAAATTTCCAGAAAGATCGACACCTTCGATATCTCCATCGAGCCTTATGAGGACTGCTGCACAGTTTTCACCCCCAAGCATCCGAGAACAAGACCGACCCTCGAGCTTTTGGAAAAGGCGGAGGAAGCGCTCGATTGCGAGGAGCTTATCAACCGCGCAGTTGAAGGAACTACCATCGAATTTATAGACGAAAGAACAGAGCTTTAAATGAAAGAAGTCATTGAAACTTTAAAAAAGCGAAATTTAAAAATTGCAACTGCCGAATCCTGCACAGGCGGTCTTCTTGCCTCGAGCATAACCGATATTTCGGGCGCAAGCGAGGTTTTTGAAATAGGATTAGTAACCTATTCTAACCAAATGAAAATTGCTCAATTAGGGGTTGACCCTGAAATCATTGAGATTTTCGGAGTTTATAGCCTTGAAACAGCGGGCGCCATGTCTATGGCTATTGCAAAAAAGGCAGGCGCCGATATCGGAATCGGGATCACGGGCGTTGCCGGAAGCGAGCCGCAAGAGGGCATCCCCGCGGGGAAGGTTTTTATTGCTCTCGCAAGCGAAAACACTCTGCATTTTGCCGAAACCGAACCGCAAAACGCAGACAGAAAAGCAATCAAAGAGACCGCGATAAAAGCGGTAATTAAGCTTTTAAAACAGTATTTAGATTTAAAGGAGGATTAAGGGATGAAGGAAATGGAAAGACCCGAGCTTTTTAAAAATGATGACATTATGGACGCCGTTTTCAGCCCTGATATTGAAGAAGAGCAAGCCGTTGAACCGATAGCCACGGCCGAAGAGCCTCAAAAGCTCGGCCCTCAGGTTGAGGATATTTCTTCATATTCGGGAGATACGGTTGACCTCGACAGCTTCGTGAACGACACAATAACCGATTCCTTAGAGCCCAAGAAGGCTCCCCTTTTCATAAGGATTCTTAAATATTTCATTCCCTGGAAGGGGGATGCAGTTAAGGAGATTATAAGAAAATGCATTTTTATAATCGCCCTTGTTGCCTTTATTATTTCAGGCGTTTATCTTATCAATTATTATTACACGGGCATCCGCACAAATAACGACCTCGAGGACGTCCGCACAAGCTATTATGCCGATCTTAAGGAGTTTGGTAAAGATAAAAACACCGACGGAACCTACAAGCGCTTTGATGCCCTTTATAAGATGAACAAGGATATCATCGGCTGGGTTTCGATTGACGACACAAAGATTGACTATCCCGTTTTCCAAACCGACAACAACGATTTTTATATCGACCACGATATGTATAAAACCGAGAATCGTTATGGCGCGGTTTTCGCTGATTACAATGCCACCATAACTACGGCAGGAAACAACAGAAACGTTGTTTTATACGGCCACAATATGATAGATGGCTCTATGTTCACCCAGCTTCTCGATTACAAAAACCTCGAATTTTACAGAGAGCATCCCATCGTAGCCTTTGATACCATCTATGGCGAGGCGCAATATAAGGTTTTCGCGGTTTATATCGTTAATGCCGATGAGAAGGACGACGATGGCTACGTTTTCAACTATCGCAGACCTGCCTTCCAGACAAGCGAAGCCTTCAATAATTTTATTGCCGAAACGAGAGCGAGAAGCATAATTGATACGACCGAGGCGGTAACCCTCGAGCCAACCGATGAGCTTCTCACCCTTTCAACCTGCTCTTATGAATTTGATAATGCGAGAACGGTTGTCGTTGCAAGAAAGCTTCGCGCAGGCGAATCGGCGCACGTCGACGTTTCCAACGCGAGAAAAAATAAAACGCCCTTATATCCCCAGGCTTATTACGACGTTTTCGGAGGAAAGAAGCCCCAGCTTGATTTCACCCTCGATAACAATGCCGAGGATGAAAAGAGCGAGGTTTTATCCGAGGTTCTCGATATGTTCAAGGGAGATAACGATGAAACCTATACCTCCGATGATATTATTTCGGATGAAGAGCTCGAAGCTATGGGCGAGATTGAATACGTTACGCTCGGAAACTACGTTGGGCTCTCCCTCGGAGAGGCGATTTTGCGCACAAACGACATCGGAATCAACGTTGATATTGAATACGACGGTGATAAGAAAATTAAAGAGAATAACGTTTTGAGCCAATCCTTAGTTGAAGGAACAAGCCTAAAAAAAGGAAGCACCATAACCCTCAAGGTTTCAGGCGTTCCAATAAAAATCACAGTTCCCGATTTCATCGGAATGAAGCTTTCAAAGGCAAAGGAAAAGGCAAGCAAAAAGGGGCTCACGGTTTGCACAATCACCGTTGCAAGCAAGGAAAAGAAAAACACCGTCCTTCTGCAATCGGTTAAACCCGGAACCAAGACTGAGGACCGCGCAATCGTTCTTTATATAAGCAACGGCATAAACAAGGTGCCCGACGTTGTCGGCCTTAAGGTTAAAGCTGCCGAGAAATTGCTTAAGGAAGAAGGCTTTAAGGTTCAGGTTAAATACCATGAAACGGTTAATAAAAAGCAGATAGGAAAGGTTGCAAGCCAATCGATAGATGCAGGGCAGGCTGAAAAGCTCGGAACCCTCGTTATCATTTACGCAGGCAAAAAATCATCAGGAAATACCGTTGATGATCAGCCCTATATCGAATCTGAAACAACCTCCTCAAAAGATGAATCCTCGAGCGGTAGCTCTTCCAATAAGAAGCCCAAGCCCTCAAGCTCTGCGGCTTCAGGCTCTGCTTCTTCCCCCTCTTCTTCCCTTCCCTCTTCGGAGATTGTTTCCTCCGAAGCGATAGAAAGCGGAACAGTAAGCGGAGCGGAGAGCGAAGCCGAAAGCACCCCCGAGATTAATACAAGCACAAGTGTCTCCTCAACCTCCTCCGAAACCTCCTCGACCACTTCGGAAGCCGAGACCTTCTAAGCAAACACGAATAATCCGAATCTGCCTAAAATGGCATAATTTTAGCGCTTTTCGGCTTGTCATCATCAGTAATGCACAAAAACAAATCCAACCCTTATTCCAGAGGTGAAAAAAATGATAGATTGGGAGCCTATAAAGGATATAGAGCCCGAAAAAAAGAAGAAAAATAAGCTTCTCTTAATTGTGGGGCTGCCGATTTTAGCGGTCGCGTTGGCAGTTATTGTTCTCTGCCTCACCCTTTTCAGCGATGCTTCGAAATATGATAGCTTTTATGGAACAGTCACCATCGTGAAATCGGCTAAATTCTCCGAACAATATTCCGAATATCTCAAAATGGATGAAAATATTTCGGGCTTTTTAAGATTTTCCGATAAGTTTTTCCTGCCCGTTGTTTCTTCAGAGGATGAATATTATTCCTCCCATTTTATCTCGGGAGAAGAGAATAAGTACGGAACTCCCGCAACCTCCTCCGACCTTGCAAAACGGGAGCTAATCGTTATATCAGCGAACGATTTCGGCGATGAGAGGAACTTTTCCTCTCTTAATTCCGCGCTCGAAAAAGGCTTTAAATACGATAGTGAATTTCTTTCCTTTGAAACTAAGGAAGCATATGGAGAATACGTGCTTTTTGCCGCTTTTTCCTACATCCAAGATCCTCCCTTTATGATTGACAGAAGAAACTTCTTAAATCCCGAGGGCAAGCTTTCTTATATCAAAAACCTTAAATCGGAATCCAAGATAAAATATCACGTTGCGGCAGATGAGAGCGATGAGCTTTTGGTGCTGCTTGCGAAAAATGATGACGGAGGCTCGGTTTTCGCCCTAAGGCGCCTTCGCGCAGGCGAAGATGAAGGAAAAATAACCCCGCCCGAAAACCAAACGAGCGCGGCTCCTCAGATTTCTCCCGACTCCCCCGAGCCCGAGGAATCCGAGCCCGAGGAATCCAAGCCCGAGAGCGAAAAGCCCTCTTCTTCCTCCTCCATTACCTCCACTCCCCAAAAGGAGGATGATGATATCCCCGTTTCCGAAAATTTTGAAACGGGAAGATTTGAGCAAACAGGTCTTACCGAAAATCTCGATAAAACCGTTAAGGTTGAGGTTTCGGCAGTCGTAACGATGATTGACGTTACGGGCATGACAAAATCAGGGGCTATAAACACCGTTAAAAACACCCTCGGCCTTCCCGTTAAAACGGTTGAAGAGGAAAGCGACCAAAAGCGCGGAACGGTTATCCGCCAATCGGTTGCAGAAGGTGCCGAGGTTACGACCGACGTTACTGTGACTTTATATATAAGCCGAGGCTTAAGCTCGGGCAAAACCATTGCGCCTGACCTGGTTGGTGGCCTTGAATCAACCGCTGAAATCATCCTCGATAATGCAAACTTAAGGCTCGGAAAGGTTACAACCACCAAAAGTTCCCTTGAAAAAGGAACCATTCTTGAGCAATCAGTTGCGCCGGGAAGCGAAACCTCCGCCAACACCAAGATTGATATTACCGTTTCTGACGGAAGCATTGATTTCAAAACGGTTAAAATGCCTAAAATAACAGGCAAATCCAAGGAAAAAGCAAAAAATGCCATCAAGGCGGCAGGGCTTAAGGTTGGAACTATTTCAACCGTTTCTTCCTCAAAATCCGCAGGCACGGTTATTTCGCAGGAATGCCCCGCAGGCGAAAAAATTGAAGAAGGCTCGGTTGTTGGCTTCTCAATTTCAAACGGTTCGAAAATCAATAACCTCACGGTTACAAATATTTCCTCCTGGAGCGTTAATATAGATGGAAAGACCTATTCAAGCGGTGCAATCATAAAAGGCGATTATATGGATATAATTCCTTATATAGTTGAAGCAGAGATGGGTTCGG
>JAZORV010000043.1:0-7896 GCA_045656785.1 Acutalibacteraceae bacterium
TTTCAAAACTCGATGATAAGGTCTATGACCCTTCTTCCCTTAAAGATATTTTCAGAACCAAAAGCGAAGATAAGCTTGTTCTCTTCGGTTCTCCGAGAGGAGCTCTCGAAGAAGCTATAAGAGGCGAAAGACTAAGCGAAAGCTGTTTATTCCCAAAAGAGAGCATCAATGGTGGATTTAGATATTATCTGGATATTTTGGAAGGCAAAGAAACAGAGATTCAAAAAATTGAATTTGTTAAAAACCTCAAATGGGCAGAGAAAATTGAGGCTAAAGATCATAAAACTGCTCTTGACTATTATCTTCTCGCAATTATCCTTTATGCAAACGGAGATATTGAAGGCGCCAAATCCAACCTTTTCCTTTCCACCCAAAAAGAGGAAAAACACTATAATCTTTTAGCTCTCGCGCTGATTTTATTCAACATAGATAATGAGCTTCAAAAGGGCTTTGAATACGTTAAAAAAGCCATCGCTCTTCAGCCTGATTACATCTCCTTGGCTCATACATTCGGAGAAATATGCATTAAGGTCCGAGAGCCGCAGGCGTTTATAGATTACGTTTCCAACGCTTCCGAAGAAATTAAAACAAACGGAAGAATCAGGATGTATCTCGGCGCTTGCCTGATTTCTCTTGGAAGACTTGAGGAAGCAAAAAAGCATATAAATTCAGAGCTCGTCATTCCCGATATAAGAGAGGGCGAATATTCTATTTCAAACATCTGGATAGAGCTTTATAGAAAAGAGATGGCTCAAGAAAGCGCCCGTAACGAAACTAATATTTCAGATAAAGAGGTTTTAAAAGAGCACCCTCTTCCCTATTCAATAGATTTTAGAATGCACTGATAAAAAGACAAAGGCACAGTCGAAAAAAACATCGTCTGTGCCTTCAGTTTATTTATTTAATGCAAAGAATAAAGCGTTCGAAACCGCGATACCCATTCGATGCATTCCGATATCATTAGGATGGCAGCCGTCAACGGTACATTCCGTTCTATCATCTCCCTCAAAAAGAGAATATCCATCGATATAATAAAGGTTTTCGTCCCCGTTTTCAATGCCGTATTGATATGTTTTCTGAATAACTATTCTGCGCTTTGCATCATAAGAAGAATAAATATCTAAGCCCGGTCTTGACATTAAAACAATCGGAATCTCGGGGTTCTTTTCGCGGACTATCTTATAGCCTCTTAAATGGGTCTCCTCAAGATGCTCTAAGGTTGGTGCGTTGTGGTCATAATCATAAACGAAAGCCGACATAGGAAGACTTGCCACATATTCCATTATCTCAACCTCGGCTCTGCATGAGCCCGAGAATCCAAGATTAACAAAATCCGCATCGAGCCTGCGAGATACAAATCCCTGATACTGAAGCCCGGGCCTTGCAGCGCATCCTCCCTGAGTTATCGAGGAGCCTAAAAAAACGATAGGCTTTTCGATGGTATATGCTCTTGGCTCTTCTACCGTAGCATCCTCAGGGAAACCGAGTTCAAGAGAAAAAACTCCGCCATAGCATGGCATATAAAGGGTATATTCTGTCATCTTGCCGCCTTTAAGGTCTTTAGAAACCTGCAAGAAGCCTTCCTTTGCCTCCTGCTCCCATGAAAGGAAATTGGTTTCGAAAACAAGCTTCCCTCCAACCTCTTTATACAAATCAAAATTCATATGATTAAGGGTATTGCCGTTTGCACTAAAGCTTGCGAGATCTGTTTTAGCTTTGATAACTATTTTTTTGGCATCGGTTTTAAATCGAACTCTTCCGCCCGCGGTCTGCCTATATAGCTTTTGATCATGCGCTAGCTGAGCTTCCATTTTTTCCATAGTTTCTTTTGGCATTCTGATAAAGCCCTCTTCCGTTATTCCGCAAAGCCCATAAAGGGCTAAAGGCTTCTCAAGGCAATTATAAAATTTTATCCCTTCCATTTTCATTCCGTCTCCCTTGTCTTTAATTTTCCTTAATTATATTATCTTAACCTCCCCTTGTCAACAAAAAAATATTGACTTTTTTCGTTCAGATGATACAATAAACACAGTTAGCTTTTGCGATAAAACAAAATTAAAATACTTAATCTTTAAGGAGCGGTTATTATGGTAACTTATAAAGATCAAAGCTTTTATATCGATGGAGAGCCCTTTCGAATTTTCAGCGGCGCGATTCACTATTTTCGCAGCTTCAAGGAACAATGGCGCGACCTTCTTTTAAAGCTTAAATACGCAGGATTAAACACCGTTGAAACCTATTGCTGCTGGAATTTGCACGAGCCTCAAGAGGGAGAATTCCATTTTGAAGACAATCTGGATTTAGAGCATTTCATCTCTCTGGCTCAAGAACTCGGTCTTTACGTTATATTAAGACCCGGCCCTTATATTTGCGCTGAATGGGAGTTCGGCGGATTGCCCGCATGGCTATTAAAAAACGATGGTATACGCCCGAGAACATTGGATGAAAACTATATCTCCGCCTTAAAAAATTATTTTGATGAATTAATTCCGCGCATAATTCCTCATCTTCAAACGAAGGGCGGAAACGTTATTCTTATGGCGGTTGAAAATGAATATGGCTCTTTCGGAAACGACACCGAATATATGAACAAATGCGCCCAAATCTTAAAGGATTATGGGGTTGACATTCCTTTGGTTACTGCCGACGGACACTCCCCCTTGTTTATTGATGGAGGCCACGCGGACAACGCGCTCGTCACCTTGGATTTCGGCTACGATGATGAAACTCCGCTATCTCATTTCGAGGCGCAGCAAAAGCGCCAGCCCGGCTCTCCGATGCTTCACATGGAGCATTGGATCGGCTCCATATCGCATTGGGGCGAGCCACAGATGACATATTCGGCGCAGAAGGTTGCAAAAGAGCTTCAGCAGCACCTTGAGGAAAATATTGATTTCAATCTTTATATGTTCCACGGCGGCACAAACTTCGGATTTTTGAACGGAGCAAACGACATCCCCTTAAAAAGCGGAGATCACGAGCGAATGGGCTACGTTCCCGATATTACAAGCTATGACTACGGCTCTCCCCTTACCGAATGGGGCGAATGCACGGAAAAATATTTCGCGATCCAGCGAGAAATGGAGAAATATTACGGCCATTCTTTGCCGAAGCCCGAGCCTGTTCCCCTTCAATCGTTAGGCGAAATAAGGCTTGAACAAAAAGCAGGGTTGTTTGATAATCTTGATAAAATCGGCGAGATGCACCATTCTGCCACTCCGAGAAATATGGAGCATTATGGGCAGAGCTTCGGCTATATTTTATATAGGTCCATAATCAATACAGACGTTCAGCCTGACAAATTGGTTTTCGGCAAATTTGCCGACAGGGTTTCTGTTTATTTTGACGGAATCTATCGCGGAACACTTCATCGCAACGATGATAAAAACTTTTTGAAGATCGACGGCTGGTTTAGAAACGGCGGTGTTTTAGAGCTTCTTGTTGAAAATATGGGAAGGGTCAATTTCGGGCCGATGATGTGTGAAGGAGACCGCAAGGGCCTGCTTGACTACGTTTATATTGACGGTGGCCCCCGCCAGCTCCTGCATAATTGGGAGGTTTTCACCCTTCCGATGGAGGATCTCAGCAAGCTTGATTTCGGCGAAGCTAAAAAAGGCCAACCAACCTTTTATAAGGGAGAATTTACAGCAGAGGAAAAGAAGGACTGCTTCATTCATCCCATCGGCTTCAAAAAGGGATTCATAGTTGTTAACGGCTTTAATCTGGGCAGGTTCTGGGATATCGGGCCTCAGCTTTCTCTTTATTTGCCTTGGCCGATCCTTAAGGAAAAAAATGAGATAATCGTATTCAGCGAAACCGATTCAGAAAATCCGATAATCGATATAAAAGATTATCATATCCTTAATTCAATAAAAACGGACGAAAATCCCGAAACGGTTGTATAACTCTCTGCCGCCCTTTTTTAGGGTGGCTTTTCCTATATATGAATATACCGTCTTTTTTTGCCATATAAATGGCATAAGAGGTGATGGTATGAAAAGTGATTTCAGAACCCGCGCAACAATTCTCGGAGAATATATTGTTGAAAAAAGAGCAACTGTACGCTCGGCTGCAAAAAAATTCAACATTTCTAAATCAACTGTACATAAAGATATTTCGGAAAGATTAAAGCTGACAAATCCATCCCTTTGGGAGCAATGCCAGGCTATTATGGAAATAAACAAGCGCGAAAGGCATATCCGCGGAGGAATGGCAACGAGAAAAAAATACAAAGGCTCATAATTATTTTTCAAGGAGTTTTTAGATTGTTTATATCCCTTTTGCCCTTTTTTCCGAAGAAAAAAATTAAGAAAAGAATATATCCCGAACGAAGATTTTTTCGTGATATTTCATATTTAGAGCTCCCCTTTCCTCTCTTAAAAGAGGGTCCAAAATGGGGGGCTCTTTTTTCGAACGAGCCTATCTTGATTCCAAAAAATCTTGCTCCTCCTGAAAGAATCATCGCTTACGGTGGCAAAAAATGGCGAAAAGCACTCGCTTTTGAACTTTTTAAAGACAAAGTTATAAAAGAAAAATGCGATTGTTTAATTTTCGATGATGAGGGTGATTTTATAAATGACATTGAAGCGTTGCTTCCTCGCGCACGCTCTGTATCAGTTTTTACAAAACAAAAGCAAGAGCTTTCGGAAGTCTCCAAAAATTTTCTATCTGATTATGGTTGCGAAATAAGAATTAATTCTTTTTTAGGTTTCAAAAAAGGGTATTGCTTTTCTGAAGCTCCGCTAAGCTTGCCTCTTGATGCAAAGCGAATATCTTCCTGCGATATAACCGAAAATATGATTAAAATTCCAAGCAATTATAAGGGAATTGGAATAAAAGAGCTTTCCCCCATAGGTTTTTCGGAAGCATTATATAAGGCTTGCAAAAAGGGGAAAATCCGAGAATATTTAAACCTTTGAATAAAAATATTTATTCCTTGACAAAAGTAGGAAAAGAATATATAATAGTATAGTTAATAAAATGGTTTATTATGCGAATATATAAGTATCGCTTTTAAACCGCCCTAAGAAAGGAATTGAATTAAAATGGCAAAACAAATCGTCGTTACTCCCGAAGGCCTTAAAAAATTGCAGGATGAGCTTGAATATCTCAAGACGACCGCCCGCTCGGATATTGCGGAAAAGATTAAAACAGCTCGCGGTTTCGGCGACCTCTCCGAAAACAGCGAATATGATGAAGCTAAAAATGAGCAGGCTAAGATTGAAGCCAGAATCGTTGACCTTGAGGTTATGCTTAAGGATATCAAGGTTATCGATGATAGCGAGATCACCAGCGATAAGGTTATGCTCGGCGTTAACATCACCGTTCGCGATGAGCAAACCGGAAAAGAAAGAGAATTCAAAATTGTCGGAACTGCCGAAGCTAATGCAGGCGCAGGTAAAATTTCTGACGAATCCCCAATCGGTAAAGCTCTTATGGGCCATTCAATCGGAGAAACTGTTATCGCAGAAGCTCCGAGAGGAGATCTGAAGTTTACCATCGTTGATATTAAGAGATAAGTTTTCCTAAACACAATAAGGAGTGTTAAAAAATGGCAGAAGAATTAAACGTAAACACCCCCGCCGAGCCAACTCAGGAGGAAATGAACGAAATCCTCCGTGTTCGCCGCGAAAAGCTTGCCGCTTTGCAGGAAGCAGGCAAAAACCCTTTCGAAATAACCAAATATGATTTTACTCATTCAACCAAAGAAATAAAAGAAAATTTTGAGGCTCTCGAGAATCAGACCGTTAGCATTGCGGGAAGAATTATGAGCCGTAGAATTATGGGAAAAGCCAGCTTCTTTAATCTTCAGGATGATACCAGCAACATCCAGCTTTACATCAAGCGTGATGATGTTGGCGAGGACGTTTATGCCGAATTCAAGAAATATGATATCGGAGATATCGTTGGCGTTGAGGGATTTGTTTTCAAAACAAGAACTGAGGAGATTTCTGTTCACACTCAGAAAATCGTTCTCCTTTCAAAATCCCTTCTCCCCCTCCCCGAGAAATTCCATGGTCTTCGCGATAACGACCTTCGCTATCGCCAGAGATATGTTGACCTTATTGTTAATCCCGATGTTCGCGATACCTTCATTAAGCGCTCAATGATTCTTAAAGAAATCAGAGCATATCTCGATTCTAAGGGATTCTTAGAGGTTGATACTCCCATTCTCGTTCCGATTGAAATCGGCGCATCCGCCCGTCCTTTCAAAACTCATCACAATACCCTCGACATGGATATGTATTTGAGAATTGAAACCGAGCTTTACTTAAAGCGCCTCATCGTTGGCGGTATGCACAGAGTTTATGAGGTTGGAAGAATCTTCAGAAACGAAGGAATGGATACCAAGCATAACCCCGAGTTCACCACCATCGAGCTTTATCAGGCCTTCACTGATTACCACGGAATGATGGACCTTGTTGAAGAGCTTAACACAATGCTCGCAGAAAAAATCTGCGGAAGCAAGGTTATAACCTATCAAGGCAAGGAAATCGATATGGGCCATTGGGAGCGCCTCACAATGGTTGAAGCGGTTAAGAAATATGCCGGCTGCGACTATTATTCTTGGGAATCTGATGAGGATGCAAGAAAGTGCGCTAAGGAAATGCACGTCGAAGTTCCTGCAGATGCAACAAAGGGCCTCGTTCTCATAGAGCTATTCGATGCCTTCGTTGAAGAAAAACTTATCCAGCCTACCTTCATTTATGATTATCCCGTTGAAAACAGCCCTCTTGCAAAGCGCAAGCCCGATGAGCCTGCTTTCACCGAGAGATTCGAATATTTCATTAATGCTACTGAGTTTGGTAATGCATTCTCCGAGCTTAACGACCCGATTGACCAGAAGCAGCGCTTCGAGCATCAGGTTGCTCTCAAAAAGGCTGCCGATCCCGATTGCAAATCCGAGGTTGACTACGATTACGTTACCGCCCTCGAATACGGTCTGCCCCCAACAGGTGGACTCGGCTTCGGTATTGACAGACTCGTTATGCTCTTAACCGACAGCGCTTCTATCAGAGACGTTTTGTTGTTCCCGACAATGAAGCCTCTTGATTAAGAAAGTGCCGTAAAATAGTGGTATTACAGGGTTTTCAAGACCTTACAAAAACCGATTTACGACACATTTACGACAAATGAAAAAATGAAGACACCCTATGACCGTAAAAAGTCATAGGGTGTTTTTGCATATTTTTATTAAACTGACCGACAAATTGGAATTTATCTAACTGTTGTTTTTCTGCTCGATAGTGATTTTGATATTACCTGTATCTGTGATAATCTCACATTTTTCATCTGCGATTACTTTTGGAATATCAATATTGCCTGTGTCGCTTTCAGCAAAAACAACTTTATCTGTAAGGAAGCTTCCCGTAACATTACCTGTATCGGTTTTAATAAAAGCTTCACTTGCATCACAAGCTTCAAAACTTACATTACCTGTATCTGTTTCGATAGCTAGTTTTCCCGTTGTGATTACATCATCTAACAAAACATTACCTGTATCGGTTTTTATAAATACTTCGCTTGCATCACAGGCTTGAAAGTTAACATTGCCTGTCTCTGTTTCCGTTGCCAGTTTTCCCGTTGCGATTATATTATCTAACAAAATGTTTCCAGTATCAGTTTCAAGTGAAATATTACCATATACACTTTTTTCTAAATATACTGTTATTTTAGGTGTGCAAAAGTTTATGTCTAAATATTCATACCATTTCTTGTTATCATCAACTTCAATTCGCAATGTGTTTTCTTTTACTATGACAGAATGCTTTGCATTCTTTTCTTCTTCACAAACAATGAAACTGTTTGGTTTTTCGGAAAGGATGAATTGAATATCTGCGGTATCCGTTGTAATTTTTATATCTTTGAAATTTTCTAAAATCTCGTATTCGTGCG
>JAZORV010000044.1:0-3427 GCA_045656785.1 Acutalibacteraceae bacterium
ACCGACCAGATTATCGACCTTTATGCCAACGGCATTACGAACGTACACGTTTATTCTATGAATAAGCCCGACGTTGCCGAGAAGATTCAGAGCAATCTTTCGGATATTTTAGGAAAATGAGCAATCCGATTTTATTTAAAACCTTTGCCCCACCCCCTCTTTGCGAGAAAGAGATTCTGCGATATGCGGGAATGAAGGGCGAAGATAAGGAGATTTCAGAGCTTCTCAAAAGTTGCCTTAAAGAGGCCAGACATCTGCTTTCATACAAGGTCTGCTATCGCGAATTCCCTTTGAAAATAAGCGGAGATATTTGCTCTTTTGAGGATTTTAGCTTAGAATCACAAAAACTTGCGAAAAATCTCGAAAAATGCGATAAAGCTATTATTTTTGCCGCAACGATCGGAGTCGGGATAGATAGGCTTATTGCAAAATACTCAAAGCTCTCCCCTGCTCGCGCGCTAATTCTCGAGGCAATAGGCTCTGAAAGAATAGAGGCGCTTTGTGATGCATTCTCTTCGGATTTTGGCGCTCCCACTCGCTTTAGCCCCGGATATGGGGATTTGGGTCTCGAGGCTCAAAAAACGCTTTTTTCACTTCTCGAACCGATAAAAATTGGGCTTTCCTTAAATGATAGCCTAATTATGTCCCCTTCAAAATCTGTTACAGCGATTATGGGGATAGGAAAAAAGCCAACTCGAAATAAAAAATGCAGTCTTTGCGAAAAAACGGACTGTGAATACCGTGCATAATTATAGGAGCAAACTATGAATTTCAAAGATTTTTTAGAAAACAATATAGTGATTTTCGATGGTGGAATGGGAACCCTTTTGCAAGAAAAAGGGCTTCCGGTGGGCGAGCTCCCCGAAAGCTGGAATATCACCCACCCCGAAACCATCAAGGATATTCATAAAGCTTATTTCGATGCGGGAAGTAACGTTGTTTCGACCAACACCTTTGGCGCAAACTCCCTCAAATTTTCCGATTCCGAGCTTGAAGCCATTATAGAAGCGGCTTTGAACAACGCAAAAATGGCAAAAGCGGAAAGCAATTCAAAAAAAGAAAAATTCATCGCCCTTGATATCGGGCCTCTCGGCAAGCTTTTAAAGCCTCTCGGGGACCTTGATTTTGAAGACGCGGTTTCCATATTCAAAAAGACCGCCACGCTCGGCGAAAAATATGGTGCAGACCTCATAATTATCGAAACGATGAACGATTCTTATGAAACCAAGGCGGCGCTTTTGGCAGCCAAAGAAGCCTCAAATCTCCCCGTTATAGTTTCAAATGCTTATGGCGAGGACGGAAAGCTTATGACAGGCACCAACCCTTCGGCTATGGTAGCCTTATTAGAGGGCTTGGGCGCAGATGCTTTGGGCGCTAACTGCTCTTTAGGCCCCAAGCAATTATCTCCCGTGATAGCGGAGCTTCTTGAAAACGCTTCAATTCCTGTTATTCTCCAGCCGAACGCGGGGCTACCGAGGGTTGAAAATGGAGAAACTGTTTTCGACGTATCCGCGGAAGATTTCGCAAACGAGGTTTTGGCTCTTATAAAAAAAGGGGTTAGACTTGCGGGCGGCTGCTGCGGAACCACCCCTCAATATATAAAAAAATTATCAGAAGCTATCGCTGATATAAAGCCTCAAAAAATCGAGAAAAAGAATAAAACCGTTGTTTCTTCCTATACCCATTCCGTTTGCTTTGGCGAAAGACCGATTTTAATTGGCGAGCGCATAAATCCAACCGGCAAAAAGCGGTTCAAACAAGCGCTCATAGATAACGATATGGACTATATTTTATCCGAAGGCACGAAGCAGGAAGAAAGCGGAGCAGATATTCTCGACGTGAACGTCGGGCTTCCCGAAATCGATGAAGAAAAATTGCTTACCTCGGCAGTTTCAGAGCTTCAGGCGATAACCAACCTGCCCTTGCAAATTGATACCGCCGATATCGGTGCGCTCTCATCTGCCCTTCGCCGCTACAACGGAAAGCCGATGATAAACTCGGTTAACGGCAAAAAAGAAAGCATGGAAGCGGTTTTTCCGCTTCAAAAGAAATATGGCGGAGTTGTTGTTGCGCTGACCCTCGATGAAAGCGGAATCCCCGCATCTGCTGAGGGCAGAATCGCTATCGCAAAGAAGATTTTAAAAACTGCCGAAAGCTATGGAATAGATAAAAAGGATATAATTTTCGATACCCTCGCTATGACCATCAGCGCGGATAAAAACGCCGCAAATGCAACCTTAAAGGCTTTGAATTATATCAAAAACGAGCTTGGCTGCCACACCTCTCTTGGTGTTTCAAACGTTTCCTTCGGGCTTCCGGGGCGCGATGCGATAAACGGAATTTTCTTCGCTCTCGCTTTGGAAAACGGACTTTCCGCCGCAATAATCAATCCCTATTCCTTGGATATAAAGAAGGCTTATTATGCCTTTTGCGCTCTTAAAGGGCTTGATGAAAACTGCGAAAAGTATATAACCGCTGCGGCTTCCTTTGCTTCGGCTTCGGTTTTGCCCGAGCAGATAAGCCTGCCGCAAGAGGACTATTCCTCCGAGCTTCAAAAGGCAATCTCCAAAGGCTTTAAAGAAAGGTCAGCGGAGCTGACACGGGCACTTTTGGAAGAAAACGAACCATTGGAAATAGTTAATAAAGAGATTATTCCCGCCCTCAATTTCGTTGGCAAGGGCTTCGAGGAAAAAACCGTATTTCTCCCTCAGCTGCTCATGAGCGCAGAAGCGGCAAAGAGCTCTTTTGAGGTTATAAAATCCGAAATGGCCACTGAAGAAACCGAAGATAAGGGAGTATTCGTTATCGCAACAGTTAAGGGCGATATCCATGATATCGGCAAAAACATCGTGAAGCTACTTCTCGAGAACTATGGCTTCAAAGTTATAGACCTCGGAAAAGACGTTGAGCCCCAAAAAATAGCCGAAGCGGTGATTCGCGAAAAGGCTCCGCTTGCAGGCCTCAGCGCTTTGATGACCACCACCGTTCCCGCGATGGAGGAAACGATAAAGCTTATTAAAAAAGAGGCACCTTGGTGCAAAATCGTTGTTGGCGGGGCGGTTTTAACTAAAGAATTTGCCAAAAAAATCGGTGCAGATAAATACGCTAAGGATGCGATGGAAACCGTCCGATATGCAGAAACGATAATAAACAAATAGCAAAAATCTAAAAGGGGCTGTCTCAATAAGAAACAGAAAGTCTTTTCTTCGGGGCGTCAGGCGTATGTTTATACGTTGGGCCCCGAAAAAAGGCTTAAAAAGAGATTAACATTTTCGAAATTCGAAGAATTTCTCCTTTAAATTAAGTTAAAATATCAAAAAACTAAGGCGGTTTGCAACAAACTTACAGCAAACGACCTTAGTTTTTTCTCTTTTGTTCTGGTCTTAGTGAGACAGTCCCTTTCTTTTTTTAAAAAGCATCGAATATT
>JAZORV010000045.1:0-12128 GCA_045656785.1 Acutalibacteraceae bacterium
TGCGTATCACGCAAACAACAAAACTATTGCAATCGAATGTAGCTGACAAGCATAAGCTTGTCAGAGGCAGAATTTATTCTGCCAAAACGGTTATAACCGTTTTCTACAATATCGATTATAATTCCATATAAAGAAATCATCCATACTTTGGGATACGCTCCGAAAGTATGGATGATTTTTAACTTATTTTATTTTCTTCCCGATTAAAACATTGCCTGAAGCTTTTTATCCTTTCTTGCAAGGGCAACAGAATTAACCGCCGCTAAGCGAAGGTAATTCATTCCTTCGAGCTTCGGAAGAACTGCGCTTTCAAATATCTTTTCGGAATCATCATAAAAAGAGGCTCCGAAGAAGATGGTTGCAATAAGGGAGGAAACCGCCTTATCGCCATCGATATAATGCTTATTAAGGAAGTTGATAAGCTTGCCGAGCTGTTTTTCGGTTTTCTTGCCGCCCGCGCTTAATTCCTTCATTATCTCAACGCCGTATTTGAGATAGAAGCCTACGTATAAAAACGAACCATTCTCGCTGACGGTTTCTTTATAAGCATCTCTATATTGCGGATAGATATCAAGGAAAATCTTGGTAAAGGATTCGATGGTGGGGGTTTCTCCTGCGGCAACCTTTGTAGGAAGCGCAACCTTTGCCGCCGCCTTCTGCTTTTTGGCGCCAAGCTCCTGCCTTAAGGTTTCCTCAAAATCGATAGCAATAGCCTTAAGATCACGAATTGAATGCGAATCATCGAAAAGATAGGAAGAAAGGCAAACGAAATCGAGGCTCTCGCCCTCTTTAGGCTTTGCTCCGAGCAGGCTCAAGAGCTTCTTTTCCTCATCATAATCGAGCTTTGCGGCATAGCCTTCTTTAAGAAAAATCTCGCCCTCGTTTTCCTCGAAGCTAAGCTCCAAAAAAACGGGGAGGATAAGCTCGCGCAATTCCTTATCATATTTAAAATTCATAAGAAAAACACATCCTATTTTTAAATTCGTTTATCAGTATATCATAATTCTCTCCCGAATGCAACCAAAAACCCTTAAAATGTTACGATTTTGTCAACACTTTTCTCAAAAACCCGATTGATTTTGCCACCTGTTTTATGGTATACTAATTCTATATTACAGAGGAAGGAGGAAAACCGATGAATCTTTTAGAAAGAGCGCGCGAGGGTGATATGAGCGCTCAAAAAGAGCTTTTCTTTGAGACCGTTTCGCCCGTTTACTACATCTGCTCGAAGCTTCGCGGAAACCAAAACGAAGCAATAACCGCTTGTATTGCGACCTTTAAAAGAGTGTTTTCCTCTTTAGAAAGGCTCGATAACGACACAGATTTTTCCGCCTGGGTTAAAACCGCGGCGGCAATAACCTGCTGCACAGAGCTTCGCCGCGCCGACAGAGAGGTTTTCCTGACCTTAGGAATAGATAAAATCGGCTATAAATTCCCATATTTCCCCTCGGGCTATTCCCTTAATATGGGAGAAACCGCCGAAATCATGGAGGAATGCATCGATTCGCTCTCGATTTCCAAAAGGGCGGCAATTATCCTTTATTATTTTTTGGGGCTGACCGTTCCTCAAATTGCAAAGGTGCTTCAGGTTCCGCAATCTATTGCCAAAGAATTGCTCGTTGAGGGTAGAAGAAAGCTCGAGGACCTCGGCTGGCATCTTAAGGATAGCGGCGTTAAAACCTGCTCGATGGCGCTATTGCCGATTTTTGAGCTTTTAAGCTCGATTCTCGTTATTCCCGACGGCATTCATTTTGAAGAGGTTGCGCCCAAAATCGCCCCCAAAAAAGAAGAACCGCCAAAACGGGAAGAGCCGATAGCCCAAAAACCCAAAAGAAAGCTTCATATAAAGAGGCTCGTGGCTGTAATTCTCATTGTTTTGCTTATAGCAGGAGGCTCGGTTTTTGCCGTAAAAGAACTGCTTTTCAAAAAAGCTCCTCAAAAATACAGCTTTGGAGAAAACCTTTTCTCCCTCAATTTTGACTGTGTTTCAAAAAAGCTTGAGGGCATATCCCCCGATTCGCTTTTCCTTTTCGAAACAGATGAAAAATTCGGCGAAAGAATTCTCTCGGATTATCTCGTTACCCGAGTCGAAATGACCAATCCGAGTGGCGAAGCCTATAAAACGCTCGACTATGCATATAGCGGAAACACCCTTGTTCGCCTCACTTCATCTACCGAGATTCTCTCTGAGCAACTGAGCTATAAATGGACGAAGGGAGGCTCTCGCCTCACCGTTAAAAACGCCGATGGCGAAATCGTTGAGCAGACCGATTATAATTCCGAGGGCTACCCCTTAAAGCAAACCCTCGCAAAGGAGACCCTTAGCTACAAATGGACCTTCACCTACGATGACCACGGAAGGGTTAAAACTGCTAAATATTCTTCCGATACCTCAGGAAGCTATTCATATAAATACGATAAAATCGGCAGAGTATCTTATCAGAAGTTTACCCGTGGCGGTATAACCGAAACCGAAGAAACAACCTACGACGACTTCGGAATGCCGACCAAAAAGAAAATAACCGCAGGAAGCGAAAAGAAGGAATATAAAATCACCTATAACTACCAAAATCTCACCTTCTCCGCCACCTGCTCGGATGGCTCGAGCTATTCGGGAACCATTGTCCCCGTGGAGGTGGATTCTTGAATACCTTTGAGCTGATATATAAGGCGGTCTGCGATATCCCCGAGGGCTTTGTTTCGACCTATGGCGCAGTTGCCGCGGCAGCAGGAAACCCGAGGTGGGCGAGGGTTGTGGGGTATGCTTTGCATAATAATCCAGCTCCGGGAGTTATCCCCTGCCATCGGGTTGTAAACCGAGAAGGAAGGCTTGCCCCCGCCTTCGCATTTGGAGGAGAGGGCGCGCAGAGGGCTCTGCTCGAAGCGGAGGGCATCGAATTTCTGCTTGATGGAAGAGTGAATATGCATAAACATTTGTATAATTATGCAAAATGATGAATAAAGGTATTGACAAACCGCTTAATAAGTGGTAATATAATTAGCACACACGCGGGATATATATTATATATGTTTCGCGCGCAACATAAAAACATTTTTTGGAGGAACTAACAATGAAAAAGATTTTAGCACTTATCTTAGTTTTAGTTATGGCTCTTGGCTGCGGCGCAATGCTCGGCGGTTGCTCAAGCGATGATGAAGGAAAGCTCGTTATGGCAACTAATGCTGCATTCCCTCCCTATGAGTACAAAGAGGGTGAAGATTTCAAGGGTATCGACGTTGAAATCGCAGGCCTCATCGCAGAAGAGCTTGGTCTTGAGCTCGAGATTAAGGACGTTGAGTTCGGCTCTATCATCGGCGGCGTTCAGTCCGGCAAATACGACATGGGTATGGCAGGTATGACCGTTACCGACGAAAGAAAGAAGAGCGTAAACTTCTCTGATACTTATGCAACTGCTGTTCAGAGCGTTATCGTTCCTGAAGACAGCAAATATGCTTCCTTCGAGGATTTCTACACCGGCTTTGACAAGGAAGGCAACCCCTCAGGCGTTAAGGAAGGCATCAAGATTGGCGTTCAGCAGGATACAACAGGCGATATCTATTCTTCCGATGAGCCCAAAAACTGGGGCTTCGGCGAGGATAACGTTATCCGCTATAAGACCGGTGCAGACGCTGTTTCCGCCCTCAAGACAGGCAAAGTTACCGCTGTTATCATCGATAACGAGCCCGCAAAATCCTTCGTTGATGCTAACGAAGGCCTCAAGATCCTCGATGGCGAATATGCAAATGAAGAATATGCAATCTGCATTGCAAAAGAGAATGACGACCTTCTCAAGAAGATCAACGATGCTCTCAAAAAGCTTAAGGAAAACGGCAAAATTGATGAGATCGTTAAGAAATACATCAAGGACTAATCAGAAAACTAAATTTCGGCGGCAGGGGCGCCCCTGCCGTCTTTTTTTTGACTAAAGATAAAGGAGATTCAAGCTATGGAATGGCTTACCAAACTCTGTGAAGATTTCAAGTTTGTTTTCTTGGATGAAGCGCGCTGGAAATGGCTTTTGGATGGTCTTAAAAACACCATGATAATCACCTTCTTCGCCCTTCTTATCGGGCTTGCGATTGGTGTTTTGATAGCTATAGTTCGCTCAACCTATGATAAAAACTATGAATCCATGAAGCGCAAGGGTGGCTTCGGCGCCTTTATTTTAGCGTTTTTTAACGTTATATGCAAAATTTATCTCGCTGTGATAAGAGGAACACCGGTTGTGGTTCAGCTGCTTATCATTTATTTCGTTCTTTTGGTGAGCGTGGATAACGGAACGGTTGTTGCGATAATCGCCTTCGGAATCAATTCCGGAGCTTACGTTGCCGAGATATTCAGAGGCGGAATCCTCTCTATTGATAACGGACAATTTGAAGCAGGCCGAAGCCTTGGGCTTAACTATATCCAAACGATGACCTACATAGTTATCCCCCAAATGTTCAAAGCAGTTCTCCCCACCCTTTGCAACGAGTTTATCGTTTTGCTTAAAGAAACCTCTATCGCAGGTTACGTTGGCATTATGGACCTCACAAAGGCAGGCGACCTTATCAGAGGCCGAACCTTCTCGGCTTTTCTGCCTCTTATCGGCGTTGCGATAATTTATCTTGTTATAGTTATGCTTTTCACCTGGCTTGTTGGAAAGCTCGAAAGGAGGCTGAGGCAGAGTGACAGATAATAAAGTTATTATAAAAACCGAAGCCTTAGAAAAATCCTTCGGAAAAAATCAGGTTTTAAAGGGTATCTCAACCGAGATTAAAAAGGGCGAGGTTATCGTTGTTATCGGACCTTCGGGTTGCGGAAAATCGACCTTCCTTCGTTGCCTTAACCTTTTAGAAATGCCAACGGGCGGCAATATCTATTTTAACGATGTTGATATAACCGATAAAAATGCTAACATCAACGTTCACAGAATGAAAATGGGAATGGTTTTTCAGCAATTTAACCTTTTCCCCCACATGACAATTCTCAAAAATATGACCCTCGCCCCCATGAAGCTTCTCAAAATGAGCAAGGAAGATGCCGAAGCAAAGGCGATGAAGCTTTTAGAAAGAGTAGGCCTTGCGGACAGGGCAAATTCTTATCCCAATCAGCTTTCGGGCGGTCAGAAGCAGAGAGTTGCCATCGTTCGCGCCCTCGCAATGAATCCCGAGGTTATGCTATTTGATGAGCCTACAAGCGCGCTTGACCCCGAAATGGTTGGCGAGGTTTTGCAGGTTATGAAGGACCTCGCGAACGAGGGAATGACGATGGTTGTCGTAACCCACGAAATGGGCTTTGCAAGAGAGGTTGCCGACCGCGTTCTCTTTATTGCAGATGGTCTTATCGAAGAAGAAGGCGCCCCCGAGGAGCTTTTCTCCAATCCTCAATCCCCAAGAACTCAGCAATTCCTAAATTGCGTTCTTTAATGCAAATCAGAAAAAAATCGAAGTGAATATAAAATGTATAAAATAATCACCAAAAAAATCCTTAACCCAACCGTTTCGATGATGGAAATTGAAGCGCCTTTGGTAGCGAAGCGCGCCAAGGCGGGGCAATTTATCATTCTGCGCGTTGATGAAGATGGCGAAAGAATCCCTTTAACCATCGCGGGAACGGACAAAGAAAAAGGCGCGGTTAAGATAATTTTTCAGATAGTCGGAGCAACTACTGCTCGACTTAACGAAAAACAAGAGGGCGAATGCATCGAAGACTTTGCAGGCCCTCTCGGAAAACCCACTAAATTAGAGGGGCTCAAAAAGGTTGCTATCGTTGGCGGAGGCGTTGGATGCGCTATTGCCCTTCCCATCGCGGAGGCTTTAAAAAATCAGGGCGCCGAGGTTCATTCCTTCATCGGCTTCAGAAACCGCGACCTCGTTATTTTAGAGGATGAATTTTCTGCGGCATCGGCTAAGCTCACTGTTATGACCGACGATGGCTCTTATGGCGAAAAGGGTGTTGTAACTGCCCCCTTGAAGACCGCCCTCGAAAATGGCGAAAATTATGACGAGGTTATAACAATCGGCCCTCTTATTATGATGAAATTCGTTGTTGAAACAACTCGTCCCTTCGGCACCCCCACAACCGTTTCCATGAATCCCATTATGATTGACGGAACGGGAATGTGCGGCGGCTGTAGGCTGACGGTTGGCGGAGAAACAAAATTCGCCTGCGTTGACGGACCCGATTTTGATGGCTTCCTCGTTGATTTCGATGAAGCTATGAGTCGCTCAAATATGTATAGCGATTTTGAAGCCCACGAGCGTAAAAATTGCAATCTTTTTAAGGGGGTTTAATAAAATGAAGCCAAATATGTCCCCAAAAAAGAACGAAATGCCGACTCAGGACCCGAAGCAGAGGGCAAAAAACTTCGATGAGGTTGCCCTCGGTTACTCCGAGGAGACCGCAATCGACGAGGCTATGCGCTGTTTAAACTGCAAAAATATGCCCTGCGTTGGCGGTTGCCCCGTTAAAATTCATATCCCCCAATTTATCGAAGAAATAAAGAAGGGGGACTTCGAGAAGGCTTATGAGATTATCTCTCAATCCTCCTCCCTGCCTGCAGTTTGCGGAAGAGTTTGCCCTCAGGAAAGCCAATGCGAGAAATACTGCGTTCGAGGCATCAAGGGCGAGCCTGTCGGCATTGGCAGACTCGAGCGCTTCGTTGCCGATTGGCACAATACCTTTGCAAAGGGCAACGCCGAAAAGCCCCAATCAAATGGGCATAAGGTTGCCATTGTCGGCTCGGGCCCTGCGGGGCTCACCTGCGCGGGAGACCTCGCTAGAAAAGGCTATGAAGTAACCATCTTCGAAGCGCTTCACACAGCAGGCGGAGTTCTGGTTTACGGAATCCCCGAATTCAGGCTTCCGAAGGCGATTGTAAAGCGCGAGGTTGAAGGCTTAAAGGCGCTCGGCGTTAAAATAGAAACCAACGTTATCATCGGCAAAACCTTGACCGTTGACGAGCTTTTAGAGGAAGGCTTCGAGGCTGTTTTTATCGGCAGCGGAGCAGGTCTTCCACGATTTATGGGCATCCCCGGAGAGGGCTTGAAGGGCGTTTATTCTGCTAACGAATATCTCACCCGAAGCAACCTTATGAAGGCTTATAAGGAAGGCTCCCAAACCCCCATTCTTAAAGCGAAAAAAGTGGCTGTTGTCGGCGGCGGAAACGTTGCTATGGATGCCGCGAGAACCGCTTTAAGGCTTGGAGCCGAGAAGGTTTATATTGTATATCGTCGCTCGATGGAGGAGCTTCCCGCAAGGCAAGAAGAGGTTGAGCATGCGATTGAAGAGGGAGTCCAGATGAAGCTTCTTTGCAACCCCCTCGAAATTATCGGATTCCAAAACCCCGAAGATAAAAGAGACCCCAAAAACGGATTTGTTAAGGGAATCAGATGCACCGAAATGGAGCTTGGCGAACCCGATGAATCAGGAAGAAGAAGCCCGAAGGTAAAACCCGATTCGGAATTTATCCTCGATGTTGACTGTGTTATAATGTCGATAGGAACTTCCCCCAATCCCCTCATAAAATCAACAACCGAGGGGCTCGAAACCAACCGCCGAGGCGGAATTATCGTTACGGAGGAAACGGGCAAAACCTCTAAAGACAAGGTTTATGCAGGCGGAGATGCCGTTACGGGCGCCGCAACCGTTATTTTAGCTATGGGCGCGGGCAAAACCGCCGCCGAGGCAATAGACAAAGAGCTTTCGTAATAAAATCCCAAAAAATAACTACCCGAAAAGAGCTTTGATTCTCTTTAACGGGTAGTTTTTGTTTTATTCAATTATAACGCCGTTTTCCCTTGTGTTATATTTAATGTATATCAATCTTTAAGAAGGGCGCCGAAGGTTGCGAGATCCTCCTCGCGCATAATTTTAATATTATTTATACTGCTCTCGATAAAATTAATTTCGAAACCGAGGTTATATAAAAACATGGTGCAGCAGGATTCCGATAGCGCATGCTTTTCCCTTGCCGCCTTGGAAAAAACCTCTTCAAGCCTCGAAAGCTTATGCGCCTCGGGGGATTGCATGGCGATAAGGGAGCTTCTTTCAAGATATTTTGCGCCCTCGCCCGAGATATCAAACTGAACGTAATCATTCATCGAATGGCAAATCGTTCCGCTTCCCTTTTCCGCGCAAGCCCCGAGCAAACGGGAGATGGTCTCGGTGCTGACGAGAGGTCTTGTTGATTCCTGAATAAATATAACGTCCTCAGGAGAGTAAAAATCCTTTATTCTCACTATTGCATTTTTTAAAGAAGCGATTCCGCTTGAGCCACCTTGAACGATGCCCTTAAGCTTGGTTATGCCATACTGCTCGGCATAAGCCTTAACAATATTTTCCCACCCTTTGAGGCATACTACATATATATCATCTATCATCGGGTGATCTTGATAGGCTTCCATCGAATGAACGATAATCGGCTTACCCTTAACGCCTATAAACTGGCTCGGGATATTCTGGCTGTTTCTACCCGTTTTTCCGCCGGCAAGAACTATGCATACGTTTCGGTTTCGCTCGCTTTTATCAAGCTCGGGGATAAGCTTAACGGATTGAGCTTTGAATCCGCTGATAAGCTCCTCGGGGGTTGTATCAAGCACCTCGGCAAGTTTTTGAAGCTTTTTATGAGAAACGTCGTTTTCGCCCGATTCTATCTTTGCGATAGTTGAGCGAGTTTTATAGCCCATTGCATCCGCCAGCTCCTGCTGAGACATTCGCAATTCGTATCTTCTCTTCTTTATATTTGTTCCGATGGACATAAAATCACCGCTTTTCTTTGTTTTTGTATATTATAAATCAACATTGAGTGATTTTCAAGGGCTTTTTCAATAAAAAATTGATTTTTTGTTGACTTTTTTATTAATTCGTGTATAATAATTTAGGTGCGCGCCACAGAGCGCAGAGAATATTTAATTTTTTAAGGAGAAAATCAAATGAAAGCAGTTATTTTCAACTCAGGTCTCGGCAATCGTATGGGCGAGTTCACACAGAACAACCATAAGTCTATGGCTCAGCTCAAAAACGGCGAAACAATTTTTCATCGCCAGATAAGAATCCTCTCTGCCGAGGGAATCAAGGATTTTATAATCACAACAGGCCCCTTCGAGGATCAGCTCAAGCGCGAGGCTTCCGATTTCCCCGAGCTTAACTTCACCTTTGTTCGTAACGACATCTATGATAAGACCAATTATATCTACTCCATGTATCTCGCAAGAGAGCTTATGGATGACGATATGCTCTTCTTCCATGGAGACCTCGTTTTCAACCGCAAGCTCGTTCATGACGTTTTAGCTTGTGAAGATAAAAACACTGCAACCGTTAACTTCACAAAGGCTCTCCCCGAAAAGGATTTCAAGGGCAGAGTTAAGGATGGCAAGGTAATGGAAGTTTCTATCAAGATTTTTGATGATGACTGCTTCGCGTTCCAGCCCTTCTATAAGATGGAAAAGGCAACCGCTTCTGCTTGGATTGGCAAGGTTGTTGAGTTTATCCACAAGGGCGAAGATAAGTGCTACGCTGAAAACGCTCTTAACGAAATCTTCCCCGCGCTCAACGTTCGCGCCTTCTCTTACGTTGATTATTATATCGATGAAATCGATAACCTCGATGATCACGCAAGAGTTACAGCCGAAATCCTCCCCTTCGATGAGGCTGATGCAAAAATATTTGGTTAATCCTATATAATATAAAGAAATTAAACGGAGGAAAAAATATGTCTATCAAGACTAAAAACACATATGGCTATGCCCCCGCTGAATTTGCTAAATTCAAAAAGTATGCTTGGCTTATGCTTTTAAGCTTCGGCTTTACCTATCTTTTCTTCTATAACGGCCGCCAGAACATTAACCTTGTTATGGACCTTATGAAGGAAGAATTCAAATCCGATCTCGGAACCATCGGCGTTGTAACCTCGGCGCTTTTCTGGTGCTACGCCTTCGGTCAGCTCGTTAGTGGACGCTTGGGCTCCTTCTTCGGCTACAAGAAGCTGATGATGTTCGGAGTTATTTCTTCGGCTGTTCTCAACGTTGCAATTTCTTTCCAGCATAACCTCGCTGTTATCGCTGTTCTTTGGGGTCTTAACGGCTTCTGCCAGGCGATGGTTTGGTCAAATGGCGTTGGCGTTCTTAACAAATGGTGGCCCAAAGAGAAGCGTGGCTTCGCATCGGGTCTTGCAACTGCCTTCTCGGGCGTTGCTCAGGTTGTTACCTATTTAACCATCAACCTTTGCTTAACCCTTAATCCCGATTGGGGATGGAGAGCAGGCTTCCGCTATCCCATGATTCCCATGGTTCTCATCCTCATCGCTTTCATCGCTTTCTTCAAAGAAAAGCCCGAGGATATAGGCCTTGCTCCCTTTGAGGAGAAGGATGCCGCCGCTGCAGAGCGTGATAACGTTTTAGCCGCTGAAATCGAAAAAAGAGGCTTCTTCTATCCCTATAAGCTCCTCTTCTCCGAGCCTAAGGTTATCATCTTCTGCCTTATTTCTGCCATCGCAGGTATCGGTCGCTACGGTCTTCTCACCTGGGTTCCGACCTATTTTATGGATGAAATGAACCTTTCCGTTAAGGATGGTATTTTCAGCTCCATTCTGCTTCCTATCGGTCAGGCTTGCGCAATGTTCGTATTCCCCTTTATCACCGATAAGGTATTCAAGGGCAAGCGCGAACCCATGCTCGCTCTCGCGGCAATCGTTGCATTCCTCGGCCTTATAACCTTCCCCTTCATCAAGGCTCAAGCCCCTGCAACAGTTATGCTCTTTGTTGTTGGCGTTTTCTCAATGGTTACGGGCGTTATCTGGGCTATCGCCGGAGATATGGGCGGAAGAGCTCTTTCTTCAACCGTTGTCGGCGTTCTCGACTGGGCAGTTTATATGGGTGCGGCTATTCAGGCTTCTGTATTTGGCTTTGTTAAGGATAGCTTCGGTTGGCCCGCTATCTTTGTTACCATCGGCGCGCTCTACGTTATATTGCTTGTTTTAACCCTTGTTGCCCGCAATATGAAGATGAAGAGACTGTAATCTTAATAAATATTAAAGAGCCGAACGCATTCGGCTCTTTTTCTATAAAAAAATTTCCCTCGGGGCTTTCGCTTCGAGGGATTTTTTGTATTATTTAAGATCTGTTTCGAACTGGGGAACGTAATTATCATATTCCCTCTGTTCTTTTCTTGAGCGGCGCTTTTCGGGCTTTTCAAGGTTTGTTTTTTCGCTCTTATAAAGCTCGGGGAAAATTCCGCAGGTTTTGCAAGGAGAAATCAGATTATTTTCGTTTCCGCAGTTAGGACAGTTCCAACGATTGCCCTTATAAAGCGGAACCTTCGCTTCGGAATACTTTTTAAAGCGCCAATTTCTCAGCATTTTTCTTAAGAAAAATCCACCGATTATTGCAACGAGGATGCAGACGAGCAAAACCACGTATAGCCATTTACTCCCCGAATCAGCGCCGGATAAGGTATCATCAAAAACGATGCAATAGAAAAGGAGATACGCGGGAAAAATCGGGATAATAAAAATTCCGTATTCCCAAAGCGCCTTTAAAAACACAGCCATCGGTTTTCCGCTTTGCGCCTTTTTAAAATAAGCATCATAGCGCTTTTTGTCTGATTTTGTATTGTTGCTGACAGTTTTTTTATTCACTGCGAAATTCCTTTCTTTTGGGGAATTAATCGATATTGCAGATAACCGTAAGGTCGGGATGTAGCTGCAAAATAGAGGCGGGAACCTCGGGGGTTATCGGGCCGAAGAAAGCCTTTTCGATAATCTCTTTTTTATCCTTGCCGTTTGCAATAAGCAAAATTTTCTTAGCATTCATAATGGATTTTATGCCCATTGTGATAGCCTTGGTGGGAACTTCGGAAATATCCTCGAAAAATCTTGCGTTTGCGTTGATGGTGGATTCCTTGAGGTCTACCGCGTGGGTGTATTTTACAAATTCATCGGTGGGCTCGTTGAATCCGATATGCCCGTTATGACCGATGCCGAGGAGCTGAATATCGATTCCGCCGAGAGTTTTGATAAGCTTTTCATAGCGCTCACATTCTGCCTCAAGATCCTGAGCCAAGCCGTTGGGAACGTTGGTTCTCTCCATCTTAACGTTGATATGATTGAATAAATTTTCATTCATAAAATAACGATAGCTCTGGTCGT
>JAZORV010000046.1:0-16414 GCA_045656785.1 Acutalibacteraceae bacterium
ACTATGGGTCAATTGAATACAAAAGTAAAGAATACGAAAACTGCCATGAAGGTATAATATCAAAAGAAACATATCTTAAAGCGATGGCAGAAATGAAAAAACGGAAACGCCTTAAAGCTCCAACTACCAAATATCTCCTCACAGGGCTTATGGTTTGCGGCGAATGCGGAGCAAAGCTGAGATATCAGAAATGGGGCAAATATTCAACTAAAATCGTTTGCTATTCCAGAGAACGCTCAAAACGATATCTTATAAAGGACAAAAATTGTCCTCTACCAATATTTGATTCAGAATATATAGAAAACCTAGTTTTAAAAGAGATTTTTGAAATTAAAACAGCAGGTATTAAACCCAAAGAAAGCAATAAGAATGATATTTTAAAAGAACTCAGCGAACAAAAGAAGCAATTTGAATACGAGCTGAAAAGACTATATACTCTCTATTCGAAAAGCGAAGATGATATTCTTATCTCGGCAATCGAGGAATCAAGAGAAAGGCTTAAAAATATAAATGCTTTGATCGCTTCCGAAGAAGAAAAAGGCGTGGTTAGCACGCAAAAGAAGGAAATTATAAACAAACTTAATAACATCAGCTCTATATGGAAGTTTATCTCAATACACGAAAGGCAAATCTTCATCAGAAGCATCATTGAAAAGATTGTTATTTCAACCGATAGTATTGAAATTGTTTATAAGCTTTAATTTCGCCAAGCAATATCCATCGGCACGGCATAGGTTGAAAAACGCACGTTTTGAGAAATATCAAAATTGTCTATTGACTTGATAAGGCCAATGCAACCAACCTGAAAAAGATCATCAGGATTTTCGCCTCTACCAACAAATCTTTGAATAACGCTCAAAACCAATCTAAGATTTCCGTTTATCAGCTCTACACGAGCATAATTATCTCCTGCTTTGACTCGTTTTAAAAGTTCTTCCTTTTGCGCTTCCTTTAAAACTGGCAAGCCGGCGGTATTAACACCACAAATTTCAACCTTATTATATTGCATTATAATTCCTCCCTTTTCTATTCTAATTATTACCTTTAAATATCTCGCAAATACAAAAGAAAGAAATATAAATTTTAAAAGTTTCGACAAAAAACACTTGACAAAATTTTATTCTACTCTTGAATTATATAATGTTTTATGGTATTATACAAACCATTAAGACCACTTTTTATGGTCAAATATTGCTATAAAGGGGTAATTATGCTAAAATTTCAGGACTTAAACTGCAAAATTTCTGCACAATATCAAGGAAGCTTTTCCTTTGTTCCTCATATCCACAAGGCGATTGAAATAATCCTACTTACAAAAGGAAAATTGAAGGTAGATATTAACAACGAAAGTTATATATTAACGGAAGGTGAGGCATCTGTTGCATTTCCGTATCAGGTGCACGCTTATGAGGATATCGACAACTTGACCGAAGGCTATCTTTTGTTTATCGAGCCTTCAGAAATTTCTGATTTTAAGGACGAATTAGCTACGCTCTCTCCGATTCGCCCGATAGTAACCTCAAGAGATTCGATTTTGCCAAGTCTTTGCGAAGAAATATTAACCCTTAGCGGAAGCGAATCGAACATTGACTCAAACATTCTTAAAGGCTTAGCTTCGACATTTATCGGCTATGCAATAAAAAATATGAGTTTTAAAAAGCAAGAGCTTTCTGATTTAAACACCGTCCAAAAGCTTTTAATTTTCTGCGATAAAAACTATAAATCCGGGCCTACTCTCGATATTGCAGCCAAAGAAATTGGTATAAGCAAATATTACATTTCTCATCTTTTCAACGAAAAAATCGGAGTCGGCTTCAATACCTATATTAATATGCTAAAAATAAATGAAGCGGCTTTTTTGCTCGATTCAACCTACAAATCTATAACCGAAATTGCGCTTGAGGTCGGATATACTTCGATTCGCTCCTTTAACCGAGAATTCAAAGAAAAAACCGGTCTGACGCCATCAGAATTTCGCAAACAGAAAAAGAATATCGCTACATAAATCAAGCCTTGCAGAGAACTGCAAGGCTTATAATTATTTATTGATTTTAAAAATTCTAAAGGAATGGTGAGCAACCTGTTTTTCCTTTGGCGGAAGCTTCATATAATCATTATAAAGATGCTTTAAATACACATCATAATTTCTGACAGCAGGAAACTTCATACCCTCGAATTCGACCTCAATCAAATCAAGATAATCAGATTTCGGGAATTTCTCTTTATCGGTATAAACCGCGCAGACAAGAGCAAGGCTTTCAGCTTTCTCGAAATCGAGCTTATGAATTAGATTATTATACCATTTATAGATTCTTTTAGCTCCTATTAATTTGCACAAAAGAATTGGCAACGGTTTAATTATAAACGCTCTTAAGAAGCCATCGCCCTTAAAAAGCGCAGAATTTGAAAAGATAAACATTTGGCGCAAAAGCTTAATCTTTTTAGCAAAAGCATTATATTCTCCATCCTCGGTTGGAACGGGCTCAATGGGAAAAAGATCAAGACCAAAATATCCGCACGTTTTCTCGCTATAATAAGAGTCAACACTAACATAATCCGTATTACAAATTCTTCCATAAAGCCTTGAATGATAAGAAAGATTTTCTCTTGAGAAGAATTTACAGCTTTCAGGCATTTCATCTGCCAACTCAATAAGCCTATCATAATCGGGGCGAAACATTGATATATCAATATCGTCATCCCAAGGGATAAATCCCTTATGCCTTATTGCGCCGAGCAAGGTTCCCTGCGTTAAGCAATATTTCAAATTATGCTCCTTACAAAAGGCATCAAAATCGCTAAGAATATCGAGAGCAATAGCTCTGATTTCTTTCATATCGCTTATTTCTTCGCCTCTTTTTAATTCGCAGATCTTCATTTTTCGATCCCCACAAATTTTATAATTCTTTCGCAGCTCTTATCATCTTTATAGAAATTTACCTTTTCGTTTATATCGGCTCTCTCGGCTTTATAATCATCAACACCACTAACTGTTTCTTCTATAAACTTATAAAAATCATCTTCATTTTTCATCTTCGCTCCCGGCATATAATCAAGAGGATTTTCAAAAACAAAGCCTCTGTTTCCAGAATAAGATTCAATATCATCAATAGTAAAAGCCATTGGCTTATCGAGAAGCAAATAATCAAAGAAAACAGATGAATAATCCGTTATCAAAGCATCAGTCTGTTTTAAAAGAGAATAGAAATGAATGCCTTTTTCTTCAAGCTGAGGATTGGTTAAACATAAGATATTCGAATGACTCGAATAATTGAATTTTTCCATATTCTGAGCATGATGTAGCTTTAAAATAAGCAGAGAATTATTCTCTTTTAGCTTCTGATTAAGCGCCTCAACATCTGAAATTGTTGCAAAAATAGGAAGACCGCTTTCGGTTAAAAACTTCCAATCGGTATCTCTTTGAACCTCATTGAAAGAAAAACGATAGGTCGGCATCCAGACAAATATCTTATTATATTTTTGAGGGTCAACGTCGAGTTTTGAAAGCTCGTCAACGTCGTCAAAAAGATAATCGTTCCTGGGGTGACCGTTTATGATAACCCTCTCCAACTCGCAACCAAAACTTTCTGCAAAAATAGGACGATAAAGCTCAGAGGTTGCGGTGATATAAGTAAAGAAATCATACCGATAATCAGGGTCTATCGTTTTATTAATTTTTTTAAAGGTTGTTGCATGCCAGAAATCAACAGAAACCTGTTTTTTAGTCGGCATAATCGCGAGCATTTCATTGTGATAAAAAATATATTTGCAGCGCATAATGCTCCAAATTGATGCAAAAACGCTTATGAATTTAACGTTCTTATATCCAAGCGGCTTATAATCCTCAGGATTCTTAAGCGCACAAATAATTTTATATTTATCGTTATATCCGTTGTCGATAAAATGTTTAAAAAGCGCCTCGCTATTATCATAAAGGTTGGTTGTTGAAAAGAAAAGAATCGTTTTATCGTTTTTAGGGATAAACTTATTTATAAACGAAAGTATACCGCAAAGCACGAAATAAACCTTTCTTTTAGCTTTACCTTGTATCATAATATCACCTTTTTAGAAATTTTTATCAACCAAAAAACTATGCTTAGGAAATCTCTTACTATAAGGAGGAAGCTTTTCGTACTCACCATATATTATTCGCAGAACCTCATCGTATCCCCGAGGAATCGGGAACTGCGCATCTTCAAATTTTTGAAGTTTAACTTCCGCAAATGCCTCTTTCGGAAACCTCTCCTTTTTAATTCTATACAGGCTTCCGTAGCAAACGAGCTTCTCTCCGCCTTTTCCGTTGTATTTTCTCATAAGTCTATCTATGCTATTATGCAAGAATTTTGTTGAAACAAAAAGAGAAAGCGTTTTTAAGAATGCATATTTTGGCGTAGAATAGTCATGAGAATAGCCGGTTTTCAGCCACAAAGAAATTTTCAAAAGCCTTATAATTCTGCCGAGATTGTCGCTTTTCTTATCACACGAGGGAACTTCATCAAGGGGGAAAATATCAATTCCGGGATAGGTTGAAAGTCCTATTCCCTCAAGACGTTTTTGAGAGAACTTACATTTTTCTGTCCTTAAAATTTTGGCGCAGATGGTCCAATGCTTGGGGTTAGTCTCGAAGCAATCGAGAACATAATCCTTTCCAAGTTTTTCCTGCGCGATAGAAATGAATTTATCATAATCCTCTCGCTTCATAAGAATATCAATGTCATCATCCCAAGGAATAAAGCCCTCGTGCCTAACGGCGCCGAGAAGAGTTCCTTCTCCAAGAAAATAATTAATGCCGTTTTGTTTGCATATTGCATCAACCTTTTTCAAGGTTTCAAGAGCCATAGTCTGCAACTCTTTGACTTCAAAAAGGGTTCTATATTTTCTTAAAAATTTATCAATTGTTAATTCCTCAAAATTGTTTCCAATTTCAAAAATATTGGAATATATCTCCCTAAGAGCTTCTTTTCCAAGCTTTATAGGATGATTACTTAACCGATCTAAATCAACTGAAGAAACGAATGTATCCAAATCTTCATCATCAGCAAGCTTCGGGAATTCAACACCCATATATTTGAGCAATCTAAAAAATCTATAAACCGCTTGATGATTTTTGTTTACGTAAAAAAGCTCATCAAGAGTTTCAAAAGCTTTTTCGAGCCACTCCTTACCTCTCGGATCGATGCAATCATCAATATGCTCTACCATATATCGCCAAACATAAGAAAGACATACGGCAACTGCGTGTCCGTGAGCAATGCCATGTCGAGTAGTTATTTTATAACACATAGCATGCGGTGCTGTTGTTCTCGAAATGTTTATTGCTCTACCGGCATAATTTGCGGCAAGAGAAATATTCTCAAGCGCATCCTCTTCCCCATTAAGATAAGGATGGATATTAGCTAAGATCATTTTAATAGAAGTCTTAGCGTAGGCAAGACTTTCATCGGTTGAATTAACAGACCAAATTGATTCAATTGCCTGACAAAGAGCATCGAGAATTGTTGCTTTCTTTTGGTATTCAGGAAGAGTTTTTAAGAAAGACGGCTCGAGAATCGCATATTCGGGAATAATGCTCTCATGCGCTAAGGACTGCTTTTCACCCTCATAATAAATAACCGCAAATCTCGTCGATTCGCTTCCCGAACCCGCAGTTGTGGGAACACAAATATGCGGAATGCCGGTATCCTCCAAAGGGTTTTTAAGATAAAAGCTGCCTTCGGGCATTTTGGCGAATAGCTTTACGCACTTCGCTACATCTATTGCACTACCACCACCAACAGAGACAATAGCGTCACACCCCTCTGTTTTAAAAAGTTCGAGGCCTTTAAGCACCTCGTCGTAAGAAGGGTTTGGAGAGTATTCACTAAATATTACAAGTTTTGAATTAATCGATTCCATATAATCTTTCAAAAATGAAGATTTATAGGTATTCCCACAAACAAGAAATATTTTTTGCGCTCCTATTTTTTTAATTACAGATTTAAGATTCTTATAAGAATCTGTTCCATTAAAAATCTTTTGTTTAAAATTTGCCATTTATTACACTTCTCCGAAAGATAGTTATTTCTTGATTTCACCGGTTATGTCTCTATAAATATCAGCAACTTCCTTAACGTCCCCTTGAGCGATTATCTTGCCATGCTCAAGAATTATAGCCTTGTTACAAAGGCGCTGCACCTGATCAACAGAATGAGAAACAAAAAGCACTGTTGCCCCATCTTCAAACATATCTTTGATTTTCTGCTCACTCTTCTTTTTAAATTTTGCATCTCCAACTGAGAGAACCTCATCTAAAATAAGAATCTCAGGCTTTATAATCGTTGCAATCGAGAAGCCTAATCGCGAGCGCATTCCTGAAGAATAATTCTTTAGCGGAACATCAATAAACTTACCAAGCTCGGAAAAAGCAACAATTTCATCATATTTGCTCTCAAGAAAAGAATGAGAAAATCCGAGAACAGAACCATAGAGATATATGTTTTCAGCACCGGTATATTGAGCATCAAAGCCCGCACCAAGCTCTAACAAAGGAGCAATTTTACCGCGCCTTTTAACGCTTCCTTCAGTAGGTTCATAAACTCCTGCTATGACCTTCAAAAGCGTGCTTTTTCCAGCTCCGTTTAAGCCTAGTATTCCAAGCCTATCCCCTTTTTCCAAGGAAAAGGAAATGTCTTTAAGAGCCCAGAATTCATTATAATGAATATCTCGCTTTAAGGACTTGATTATAAAATCCTTTAAAGTGTCGACTTTTTCTCGGCTAAGATTAAACTTCATGCTAACGTTTTTAACTTCGAGAATTTTCTTAGACATGTTACTTTTCCTTTCATCAGATTTCGAGGATAAACTTATTCTGCTTTTTAAAGAAGAAATAAAGGCCAACAACTATGCAAACAACTGCAATAGCGGTTGAATATCCGAACATTGCTAAATCAAAAGGCGCATCTCCGATTATACAATTTCTGAAATTGGTTATAACGCAATAAACAGGATTCAGATATATCAAAACAACTTTCCAATCAAGAGCACCTGTTGAAATAGATGCTATAACGGTGCTGAAATCAAGATTGGCGGCATTATTTCCCAAGAAGGATGCAGGATAATAGAATATAGCGGACATATACATCAAAAGTGTTGTAACAACGGTCCAAAGATATTCCATATCTCTAAAGAAAACGCCGATTGTTGCCAAAATCATTCCCACGCCATAGGAAATCAAGAATACTTGAATCAACGGAAGGATTGCAAGCAACCATTTGAAGGATGGGAATACTCCAAGAACGCAAGAAACAATAACTAAAACTATCAAAGAGATCAAGAAGATAACATAGTTATATATCGCTTCAGAAAGGGGGTAGAGATATTTTGGAACATAAACCTTCTTAATCATACCCGCGTTGCTTCTGATGGCTTTCAGGCAGGATTTCGTTGTTGATGAAAAGCATTGGAAAACAAGGCGGCCACAAAGGATATACACGGGATAGGTATGGTCCCCTCTACCAAGAAGCGTCCCAAAAACGAAGGTTAAAACGATCATCATCAACAGCGGCTCTAAAAGAGTCCAAATAACGCCGAGATATGATCTTCTATATCTTAATTTTATGCCTTTTTTTACGAGCTCCATTAAAAGGAAGCGGTATTTCAAAAAATTATCAATTATCTGTTTCATAATGCACCCTTTTATTATATTGAAAAATATACACTTTCTTTTAGATTATACCACTTTTTCCCTTACAATTCAACCTTAATATTCTTTTCTTGCAAAATTGTAATATTTAATAAAAAAGAATAGCGGCAGAGCACCGCTATTCTTAGTTTCGTTAAGAACTTAAAGTTTTTACATATATTTTTTCAGCCGATTCAGCAAAAGCATGTTTATCGAATTTTTCTGACATTTCTGCGCTTTTTTTACCCATATTACAAATATTTTCAAAACTTTGCGTTATGGCAAAAAAACCTTTCTCAAAAGCATTGTAATCATTATAAGTAAAACCGCTGTTTCCGTTATCAATAACTTCCTCTAAGCATGGATCTTCGCGACATAAAAGCGGCAGACCGTTAGCGGCTGCTTCAACGTAGGTTAAGCCTTGTGTCTCACTTGTTGAAGCACTAACAAAAACATCACCAATTTGATAATAAAGATGAACATTCTTCGGTTCGACCATACCCGTGAATATGATTTTATCGGCAACACAAGTTTTTTTTGCGAGTGATTTCAATTCGTTCTCTGCAGGTCCAACGCCCACAATAAGGAAATATAAATTTTTATCTTTTTGGCTTAATTTCTCGAAATAAGCAATAAGCTCAGAAAGATTTTTTTCTGTACCGAGGCGCCCAAGGTTTATCAAAACCTTCGCATTATTCGGAATACCGTATTCTCCCCTCTTTTCAGACCTTTCCTCGGGAGATATTCTGGCTTTATGCTGATCGAGATTAATTCCTGTTGGCATTATATAAATCGGCTTATCTATTCTGTACCCCAACAAGCTTTTCTTTACCTTCTCGGTTGGCGTAATAATCGCCTTAACCTTTTTTAAACGTAATCTTGCTAAAAATCCGACTACCTGCTTCGCGCTCTTTTTCAAAGGCAAAATATATCTAATATACTGTTCATACATCGTATGATATGTATGAACAATCGGCGCGCCCGTTTTCTTAGATATCTTTTTCGCAAATTCTAAAGTAAAAAATTCACATTGATTATGAATGATATCGGGTTTCCAATCGATTATCTCATTAATATACGGATGGCAAATAGCAAAAGACATTCTGATATCCGGATAAACCGCACCCAAAGGAATGGATCTTACGTAATAAGCGTTTCCTTTTTTATAGCTTTTATACTTATCAGAAAGGGTTAAAATCTTAACGTCGTGACCTCTTTTTATGAGAGCATCGGAAAGATTTCTGACCGATGTTACAACTCCATTTGTATTAACAGTATACAAATCAGTGGTAATTAAAATCTTCAAAAATGGATTCAACACCCTTCTTAAAAATCAAAAATTAACAGTGATATAATAGCACCTTTTTATAAAAAAGTCAAGATAAGCAAAATTAAAGCGGCGGTTATTACCGCCGCTTTATCCGTTTTATCGTTATGTTTTTTGATAAATGCCGTAAGATTTAAAATAGTTCTCGAAATTTTCGATATAAAGACATGATATATCGTTTTTCTTAATATAGAAATTTATACCCGAAATAAAATTATCGCTATAAATAATATCGATATTAACCTGCGCCGATTTTGAAATTTCGTACAGTGTTTTTATCTCATCAGCGCGTTTTCGGGCAGATGAGTTTTTAGGTTGTATTGTTACTACCTTTAGATCTGCTTCACGTTCATTTGCAAAAGTTTTTGCGCGTTCAATAACCGATAAATACGCCCTTAAAGGCAAAACACAAACCACAACAGTTTCCTTTGACATAGCACCTCTCCCGAAATTATCGTTTATATTACTATAATATTATATTTGAGAAATGCTAACAATTATTATTCTTTCTTTAAACTGTTTATGAATTTTAATCTAATTTTTTTAAAACGCGCACACCATAAGTCTTTATATTTATATCTTTTTCAAAGACGTCGCCATGAATAATATCCATATACTTACCATCAAATCTGAAATTGCCTTCTTTTCCGCCAACAGATGCAACAATAAGCAAGGTATCATCTCCACAGACTCTTTTTGTTACCATAAATCCATCATCAACGTCATAAACCTTAGCATCTGCTAAAGCCGCAGCTTTCCTGATGATTCTGATAAGTTCATCGTCTTCAGGAAGGGTTCCAAGCATAACGACGCATCCCTTACCTACCTTTTTAACGAAGGCGACACATTTTCCAACAAGAGCAGAATGTCCTTCCTTAACGGTAAGCCAAGGCTCAAAATCACCGCTATCGAACAATTCATAAATCATACTGCCCCGAACGAGATCGCCATTTTCGTTTTCCAAGGTTATTGATTTATTATCATCGGGAAGGATATAAGAAAGCCTTGTATCGGTAATATCTTCAAAAGAGCCATAGGGCGAGTTTTTATATTTAGTACCAATTTTTGTTCTAATATCACTCATAGGGCCGGTTACCCAAACGCCACCATTTTTCACCCATTCGGCAACTCTATCACTAAAGTTATATTCCTCGAAAGTATATGCAGTCGGGGTGAAAATAAGCTTATATTTTTCAAGCTTTTCTTGAGAATCTATAACGTCGGGATGTATGCCCGAAGAGAGCAAGGATTTATAGAATTTATCTATTAAACCGCAATCATCTTTTAAATCAGGATTTATTTCCTGCGTTAGTTTTATATTCCAATTAAGCGAAGTGAAAAGCAAAGCTGTATCAGTCTCAACCTTATAGTCGGTAATAAAATCAGAAACCTTTTCAATTTCAGAAATGGCTTTTCTAATTTCGCCATTTCCATAAGTATATCTACCCGAGGTATCAAGAATTGCGCCATGCATGAGCTCATGGCCCGCCCAATGAGTGCGCCAAAGCCAAAACAAATTCGCCTCGCCGCCAAGGATAATAGGAAGCCATGTGTTCATATATATAAAGCCTTCACCCATTAGCGAATGACCAAAACCGGTAGCACCATTCCAGCAAGGCTGAGTTTCGGTGTTCCAAAAAGGTCTCTCAGAAAAGTTTCTTAAATAATCCATCCATTGCGCTACATCCAGAAGATTTGTTTCGTAATGGTTGAATTGAACAACGTCCAAAGGCTTGTTAAGTTCTCTGTAATCAAAACCATTGAAAGGATCTATATCGGTGCCTACAGGGGCTTTAGAATATTTTTTAATAATCTCCGCCTGCTTTTGAACAAACCTCTTATGCGCATCAAAATGCGAAAGGTTCCATTCAAGCTGAATATGAGGATTATGCCATGCATTAAAAGGTGCCGGAATATCCTCAATTTCGTCATAAGCCTGACTAAACAAATTAAGATTCCATTCCTTATTTATCTCTTCAACACTGACATATTTAGCCTTTAGATGTCTATGAAAATCAGCAATACAATGCTCACAGCAGCATCCATGTTTCCAATGATATATCTCATTATCGATCTGCCAACCTATAACACCTTCATCATTAGCAAATTCGCTTGCAAGCTTTTCAACGATATTATAAGAATATCTTAAATAATCAGGATTGCTCGAGCAACAATGGCGTCTTCCGCCATGGCTCGTTCTAACGCCATTAGTATCCAAAGTCATCATTTGGGGGAATTTTTTAGCAAGCCAGCTGGGCGGAGTTGCAGTAGGCGTTCCCATAATCACTCCGATACCGGCTTTATGCATTTTATCGACAACTCTATGAAGCCACTCAAAGTCATAAACACCTTCAGAAGGCTCCATTTTCTTCCATGCAAACTCGGCAATTCTCACAATGTTAAAACCGCATTCGTGCATTTTTTCTATGTCAAAATCAATATTTTCCTCGTCCCAATCTTCGGGATAATAATTCGCTCCAATATAGATTTTTTCCATAATTCAAAACCTTCCTTACTTTACTTAAATCGGCGTATTCATTTTAACATAATCAATAAAATTAGTCAATGCATCTCTGCTGTTTTCACGCGCTTTAATTGGATTTATTATGCTTCATTTTATATAGCTCTGAAACCTCATTATTTCTATATTCGTGCTTTTCATAATAGCCTATCAACTCACCATAATCATCTCTTAAAGCGACCATATAAACATCCTTGTTTTCCTTTTCATTACGGGAGGTAAACACGATATTATTATCCCTTTTTTCTTTGAACCAATTAACAACCTTTTCAATTTTTTCGCTTGACTCAGGATTATGGCAATTTTTGATGCTCTTTCCCGTTAGATTGATACGATACCTCTTAATAGCCGAGGGATTCATATAAACAACTATATGAGATAAATCGCATATAACTATCGGCGCTTTGTCGGCATCAATAAGGCTTTTAAAAAATTTATTCAACATGGCTTATTCCTTCCTATCTGCTCTGATAAAAGGTTCTTCTATTTTTAAGCTCACAAGATCACTATATAGTTTAGGTCTTCTATAAGCGTTTCCATGAACCTCAGATTTTCTATATTCTATTAGCTGCTGAACGTTGAGCTTTGCTAAATAAATCCCTTCTTCGCCACTAGCTTCTAAAATACAAGTATCTCTAGAACCGGAAATCTCAGAAAGATAGGCAACTCCATCAAAAACATTCGATTTACCGTTACAATCGGGAACGCTATCAGGATAGTTGCAAGTAGCAATAGCGAGCATATTTTCATAAGCTCTTCCTCTTAATTGAGAAAGACGATTTATTTCCATAGGGCAAGCGTTGGGAACTAAAATCAATTCAGCTCCCCTTAACATTAAAATTCTCGCGCTTTCGGGGAACTCTCTGTCATAACAAATCATAGCCCCTACCCGGATTTCTCCTTTTTGAGTTTTAAGTGTCCTAACTTCAAAATCGTCTCCCGGGATTAAAGGTGCTTCTGCTCCGAAGTCACAAGTATGAACCTTTGAATAATCGAGTATCCTCTCTCCGTGCATATCAAATAAAGCAAGCGAATTTTTAGCACTTACACCACTTTTTTCAAGATAAGTTATACCTATTGCCATTTTAAGCTCTTTACTGAGTTTTCCAAAACTCAAAACAAAATCGTTGTCACAAGTAATCGCATCTTTCAGCCATTCAGCCGCCGATCTGTCATAAATATCGTATCCGTTGCTCCACATTTCAGGAAATAAAGCAATATCAGCACCCATTTCTTTTGCTTTCTTGCAAGCATCAATGCCTTTTATTAAATTAGCATTAAGAGTCTTTTCGGGCTTAAGTTGAAGTAACGCTATATTTAATTCTTTCATAACACTCTCCCCTTTTTGACCATTTTAACATATTATATAAAAAAAGGAAAGACAGCAAGAAAAATTTTCTCACTGTCTTAAAATTAACCTAATAAAACATCGCTGATAAGCATTATTGAGAAGCCGACAAGCAGAGCATAGGTTGCTCCCCTTTGAGAACCATGCGCATGGGTTTCGGGAATCATTTCATCGCTGATTACATAAAGCATGGTTCCTCCGGCAAAAGCCAGAGCGAAGGGCAAAATTGCCGAAGCAATGCTTACTGCAAAATATCCGATAAAGGTTCCTAAAACCTCAACAAGTCCTGTTATCATGGCGCAAACAAAGGTCTTTTTAGGGCTCACTCCCGCCGCTAACATCGGTGCTATAATAACCATGCCTTCGGGAATGTTCTGAAGAGCAATTCCTCCCGCTATCATTAAAGCCTGAGTTGTGTTTCCTGAGCCAAACCCAACTCCTGCAGCGATTCCCTCGGGAAGATTATGAATGGCAATAGCGGTTACAAAAAGCAAGACCTTGCTAATATTAGCATTTTTATGAGCCTCATCCTCGGAGCCTACAAGACGATGCAAATGCGGAACTAATTTATCGATTAAATTAAGGCAAAGCGCTCCTACAAATATTCCTGCAATAACAACTATAAGCCCATATTTTCCGCTCGATTCAACCGCAGGCAAAATAAGCCCTAAAACCGCGGCAGCTAACATAACTCCCGCAGCAAAAGATAGAATTATATCAGAAAATTTATGAGATAGCTTTTTAAAAGCAAATCCGATAATAGATCCGAAAACGGTTGCTCCCCCAACTCCGAGCGCAGTTAATAATATCAGCTCCATAATTAAAGAACAAGCGAAGGAGCGCTATAAACTCTTCCTGCAAGCTCTTGATTGAGCATATAGAGACTCTTGGGATCAGAACCGAAAAGCTCCATTTTAGAAATAAGATCATTGGCATTAGTTTCCTCTTCGCCCTGCTCCTTAACGAACCAATCGAGAAACTGCATAGTTCTGAAATCCTTAACTTCATATGCAGCGCCATAGATATCATTAATAAGAGAGGTTACGTATTCTTCATGCTCAAGACCTGCTTTTAAAACGTCCATATCGCAAGAGAAAACCTTATCAGGTTTTGCTATAGCTTCAAGAGTTACCTTTTGATTTTCGTTCTGCAAATAGGTATAGAAAAGCATCGCATGATCTCTTTCTTCCTGAGCCTGGATCATATACCAATTAGCAAAGCCATCGAGACCTCTCTCTTCGAAATAATTAGAGAAATCGAGATAAAGATAAGCCGAATAAAGTTCTTTATTGATTTGCTGATTTAATAATTCATGTACTTTTGCGTTCATAAAACATACCTCCAAAATTTATTATACAATAATTTTAACACAATAATTTATAAAAAACAATAAGTTTTTATTTCTCTTCTTGATTTTTCTTCATTTTCCTCCAATTAATGAATCCATATAAATCTCCAAGTAAGAACATTGCAAAGCAAATAATAACCGAAATATAGGAAAAATCAAAAAATGATGCTAAAATCCAAAGATATATCAAAACGCAATCATTGGCGGCATATGCTAACGCAAAATACGGGCTTCTTTTATAAGTTAAGAAAGCGGCAACAAAACTCGTTGTAACTGAAATCGTGCTCGGAATCAAGTTGGTTGTATTAAAAAACTTCAAAACAAAATAAAAAATAACAGTTACGACAACGCTCAATAAAATTATTAAAAGAATATCTCTATTATTTATCTTCGCTACTGAAACCTCTGATTTCTTGCCTTTAAAAGGATGCCGAAGCCAAGAAATAAGAGCCAGCAAAGCCATAGGTGCTGTCATACCAAGATAGGTTATCATTTCTCCAAAATATTTAAACTCAAAAGATATTATACCATAAAGAATGCTAAAAATTATCATCATCACCTGCCCAATAGGATTTCCCTTTGCATTGAAAATCAGAGATGTTACACCAATTAAAGATGCTATTAACACAAGCAATGAGCCACCGCCAAAAAATAAATAAGATACAATAATTATCACCGCAGAAAAGCTCAAAAGCAATACTTCGAAAAGCGAAAAATATTTATGTTTCATTTGTTTCCTCCTAAAAAAGCATCCATTGGCGCATCTTCAAAGACCTAACGATGCGCAAATGAATGCTCTGCATTTTGCTACCCGGTGGCAGCCAATATTAAATTACATGGACACTAACTGTTTCTCAATCTTTGGAAAGCTCTTTAACCTTTTTTGAAAGGGCTTTATAAGCCTCAGCGGGATCATCTATTCCGATAACTGTTTTCTCCATCGGGCAAATATCCGTTCCGAGACGGTTAATTATCGCTTCGCATTTTTCGCCGAAAGAAAAAGAGATATTGTTTTTTTCTAAAACAGCTATTCCGCCATCACTCATTATTTCTCCATAGCAACCGGATGCTTTTCCTAAAACAATAATTAATGCAGCTGCTTTTCCTATAATTTTATCAACTACAAAGCAGCCCTCAAGCAAACCGCTTTCATAAAGTTTTAAAATTGGCTTTATTCCCTTTGAGACATCGGAATACACCACGTTACCGTTCTTGATGGCAATACAATTATTTTCACCATTTTTAATGTTTTTTATTGCTTCTTCGATTAACAAATTTGTATCCATAGATTCTCCTTATTTGATAAGCGTGGAAAAAGTGTTCAAAACCTCGCTGATTTTAATATTCTGAGGGCAAACTGCTTCGCATGACCTGCAGGAGATACAAGCTGTCGGCTTTTTATCATCATCAACAGATTTCATTGCCATTGGTATCATAAAACCATTACCGAAATTTATGCTCTCGTTATATAATTCAAGTAACCAAGGAATATTTAACTCCTTCGGGCAATGATCTGTACAATATCTACAAGCAGTACAATGAACGGTATTGACAGACATTATACTTTCGGCAATGCTCAGAAGCGTTTCAGTTTCGCTTTCGCTTAAGGGCTTAAATTCGGAGAAAATAGCAATATTCTCCTTTAATTGCTCAATATTAGACATTCCCGATAAAATTACCTTAACGTTCGAAAACTTCTGCAAAAATCTGAAAGACCATTCGGTTGCATTCATATTTTTTGAAGAAGAGTTAAGCTTTTCTGAATATTTCTCCTCAAGATTGCATAATTTTCCGCCTCTTAAAGGCTCCATAACCCAAACGGGGATATTATATTTTTCGAGAAGCTCTAATTTTGCTTTAGCATTTTGCAAGCTCCAATCGAGCCAATTAAGCTGAATTTGGCAAAATTCCATTTCATCTCCATAAGCATCAAGAAATTTTTTCATTGTTGCAATATTACCATGTGCTGAAAATCCAAGATGCTTAATCTTTCCTATCTTCTTCTGTTCGAGAAGATAATCTAAAATTCCATATTGCGGATCTAAATACTCGTTTATGTTCATCTCGCAAACGTTATGGAAAAGGTAGAAATCGAAATAGTCGGTTTGGCATTTTTCTAATTGTTTTAGAAAAATCTCTTTAACCTTTTGGATATTCGCCAAATCGAATCCGGGAAATTTAGAGGCAAGATAAAAGCTATCCCTTGGATA
>JAZORV010000047.1:0-6250 GCA_045656785.1 Acutalibacteraceae bacterium
TTTGTTTCAAGCTCATCAAGAGAAACGAAATACTTTTCTCTTGTATCACGCCTTACGATAACGCACTGGTTCTTCTCGATATCCTTAGGACCTATTTCGAGTCTCAACGGAACGCCCTTCATCTCATATTCGGAGAATTTCCATCCCGGAGAACGATCTGTTGAATCAAGCTTAATTCTGCAAACGCCCTTTAATCTCTTCTCAAGATCCTCTGCCTTTTCCATAACGCCTTCCTTATGGCTTGCAATAGGAATGATAACAAGCTGAGTGGGAGCAACTTTCGGAGGAAGCACAAGTCCGCTTTCATCTCCATGGGTCATAATGATAGCGCCGATAAGACGAGTTGAAACACCCCAAGAGGTCTGGAAAGGATGCTTCAATTCATTATTGTTATCTGTATACTGAATTTCGAAAGCCTTGGCAAATCCATCCCCGAAGAAATGAGAAGTTCCGCTCTGCAAAGCCTTACCATCATGCATAAGCGCTTCGATAGTATAAGTATCTCTGGCGCCTGCGAATCTTTCCTTTTCTGTTTTAGCACCTTTAACAACAGGAATAGCCAGAACGTTTTCTGCAAAATCTGCATAAACGTTAAGCATTCTGATAGTTTCTGCCTCGGCTTCCTCGGCAGTTGCGTGAATGGTATGCCCCTCCTGCCACAAAAATTCTCTTGAACGAAGGAAGGGTCTAGTTGTTTTTTCCCAACGAACAACAGAGCACCACTGATTATACAACTTCGGCAAATCGCGATAGGATTGGATTATGTTTTTATAATGATCGCAGAAGAGGGTTTCAGAAGTAGGTCTCACACAAAGCCTCTCCTCGAGCTTTTCGCTGCCACCATGAGTAACCCAAGCCACCTCGGGAGCAAATCCCTCGACGTGGTCCTTTTCCTTTTGAAGAAGGCTCTCGGGGATGAACATAGGCATATAAACGTTCTCATGCCCTGTTTCTGCAAATCTCTCATTCATTATTCTTTGGATGTTTTCCCATATAGCATAGCCATAAGGTCTTATAATAAGGCAACCTCTAACACTTGAATAATCAACCAACTCTGCTTTAAGAACAACGTCGGTATACCATTGGGCAAAATCCTCATCCATTGATGTAATCTCTTTTACGAGCTTATCGTTAGCCATAAAAATTAACCTCTTTCCAAACTGATAGAAATACAATACCTATACATTATATTATAATTTTCGACTAATTTCAAGAGCAAATAAAAAAATTGCCGCTTTATTCTTTAGAAAAAAAGAAAAAACGGCAATTACGAAATCTATTTATTTATTGCTTTCTATATAATTCACAAGATTTCCAACAGTTTTGATGTTCTCAATTTCCTCATCGGGAATCTCAATTTCAAATTCATCCTCTAAAGACATAAGCAGATCAACAACGTCGAGACTATCCGCGCCGAGATCATCAGCAATCATAGACTCCATCGTTATGCTATCTTCCGCAACCTCAAGCTGCTCAGAAAGAATCGCTTTTACCTTTTCAAAAACCATATATATACCTCCATAAAATATTACGCCGAGCACCTCGGCTAAGTTAAATAAATTTATTAATATAATAATATTGATAAATTAATGATTTGTCAATAGATTTTTTTAATTTTTTGAAAATATTGTAAAAAAAGGTTTGAGATTTTTCTATTATATGATATAATACATATATATTAAATTATTAATTATTTATGAAAGGATAATTTTATGAACTTTAAAAGAATCATTCCCCTTGTTATTGCGCTCTCTTTATGCTTTACATCCTGTTCCCTCTCGGGTGAGGATGAGCTCGAATTAGAGGTGCAAACATTCAAAACAGTCGCAGAGCTTACGAGAGATGACCAAAAGGAAGGCATCGTTACAAAAATCGCAGAGGGCAAAGACCCTTCAAGCGTTACTATCTATTACAAAATAGAAGATAAATGGTATCCTATGTATGGCATCGAATTAAGCACAAAGAAATCTGAGCAATGCGGACTTTACGTTTGCAAAAAAAGCGGAGACACCTGCTTGCTCCTTTGGAAGCCCACATATGACGGAGACGAGACAGTTCTCGCATATCAGGTTTTCTATTTGAAATATGATATCGCAAATGAAAAAGGAAATCCGATAGTTGTTGAAGAAGACTCCATCTCCTTTACCTCCGGTCAGGTTGCAAAGGATGGAGATAAATATACCGAAGCGCACGAATTCCTTTCAAAGCTCAACAGATATCTTTCAAAGAGCGCGGCTCTTGCAGATACTGTAGGCGGAGAGATGGTTTACAGCGCAAGCTCCAAAGCTAAAACATATAAGCTTTACGAGCCCGAATGGTACGACACGGGATACAAGAGTTCTTCCACTTCAAGCAATACAACTTCTATAAACAGAGTTGAAAGCGTTGCTTCGAGCACCGATGACACCGATGATGATAATTTTGATGCTGACAGATTCAAAACCGAACCAACCTCGTCCATAGACGAGCAATAAAACAAAAAAGCACTTGGGTTAACCTCATTCGAGAATCAAACCCAAGTGCTTATTTTTTATGTTGTTTTTAAAACGAGCGCCAATATATTTTTAGCGCAAAGCTGAGCATCAGCTTTATTTATGGTTCCATTTCTAATGGCATTGAGATATTCTTCGTTTTTAAAGCCCGGCATAACGAGATCGCAGCCTGCTTTTGGCATTAATTCCGAATGGCTTTTACAATCCCAATCCGTCATAACGCATCCATCAAATCCCCATTCCGATCTTAAAATTCCTTTATTGAGATCAACACTATCGGATGCATATTCGCCATTGATCTTATTATAAGAATTCATAAGGGCATAGGGTTTGCCTTTTTGAACGGCTATTTTAAAACCTTTGAGATATATTTCTCTCAAAGCTCTTTCGGAAACAACGCTATCGCTATCGAAACGATACTTTTCTGCATTATTAGCAGCAAAATGCTTGATGGTTGCATAATGCTTTTTGGATTCACCGTTTTCATCAAGCTGAATACCGATAACAACTGCCGCCGCCATTTCTCCGGAGATCAACGGATCCTCCGAAAAATATTCAAAGTTTCTTCCACATAGCGGATTTCTGTGGATGTTAAGGGCGGGAGCAAGCCATCCGTTAAGCCCCGATATACTCATATCGTCGCTTACTGCCTCTCCAAAGGCTTTTGCCAAAGAAAGGTTCCAGGTGTTAGCGATACAAGTGGCGATGGGAAATGCGGTCATTTTAAGGGAAAGCTCGGAGTCTCTCGGGATCTTATTCACTTTATCGATAAAACCGCCGAGGCGAACTCCCGTGGGGCCGTCTGCATTTACGCAGGGAGGAATATCAAGCTCCTTACTTGACCATATCTCTCCTGCCGCGCCCTCGATGGTTACCGCCATTGTTCCGACATTGAGATTAGGGATAAGCGTTTTGCTTGTAACACCGTTCAAAATATCGGAAAGCTGTTCATCCGAAAGCTCTGCCACGAATTCATCAAGACTCGCCCTTCCGCTTCTCACGTCGCTGAATTTAATTGAGCCTTTTCCTTTTAAAAACTCATCCTCTTTAAGAGCTTTAGGAAAAGTTAGCTTGATATCGCTCTGAGAGATATTCAGCACTGGCGCTATTTCAATCTCGCCATTCTCGCCCTCATAAGAATAAAAACTCTCGGGCGTTGTTTTGATTAAATCAAGCTTCTGTTTTAAAGGAAGCCTATTAACCGTTTTGAAGGTTACTGCATCCTCATTCAAGCAAAGCTTTGCTATAACCTCGGTGTTTCTCGAAGAATTTCCAAGCCTTATAAGGTAATTTCCCTTCTCTAAAACGAACTCCGCATTTTCCTCATTGAAAGCCGCAAAATCAGCAAGGTCGAACGAAAGCTCAACATCGCATTCCTCGCCTTTTATAAGACTTTCGGTTTTCTTGAATGCAGCTAACTGCTGGTAGGCTTTATGAAGCTTTCCTTGAGGCTCACTCAAATAAACCTGAACGACCTCTTTTCCATCATAATCTCCAACGTTCTGCACCTTTGCGCCGACGGTGATATTGGTTCCTTCATTTCTGACAAAGGTAGGACTTATTCTGAACTGCGAATAAGAAAGGCCGAAGCCGAAATGAAAATCAGGGGTTATTCCAAAGGAATCAAAATAACGATATCCAACGTATATTCCCTCTTTATAAGGAATGTTGAGGGTGTCAAAGCCCTCGTGGGTCGGATAAGAATCTATCGGCGCCCAGCTATCGGCAAGCTTTCCGCAAGGAGAAGCATTACCAACGAGAACATCTGACACCGCGTTTCCCATTTCTTCTCCGCCCATTGAAACATATAAAACAGCATCGAAGTTATATTTCTTAATAAACTCCGTATCGATAACTCCATAAGTATTAAGAATTAAAATAACGTGATCAAAATTTTTCTTAACTCTTTCGATAAGAGATATCTCTTCATCGGTTAAATAAAAGCTGCCTTTTTCTTTCGGGATATCAAACCATTCTCCCGAGCTTCTTCCGATATTGATTATTGCTTTTTTGCAGGTTTCGGCGGCATTTTCAATCAGCACATCAGGAACGGAAGGCTCGGGAAGAGAATTGACCCACTCGCAGTTATATCTGTTCCAATATTTTAGCTCGGGGTCGTATCTTTCGCTATTAAAAGCATTATAAAATTCTGAAACCTCAGAACATAGATCAACCTTCGTTTCTTTTAAGGCTTCATAAGGATTAACGGGAAAAATCCCCAAAACGTCCCCTGAGCCTGCGCCGCCTTTCAGGCAATAATAAAAGGTTCTGCCAAAAGCAGCAACGCGCTCTTCAGATAAAGGAAGAACCTTGTTTTCGTTTTTTAGAAGGACTATACCCTCCGTTGCAATTTGTTTCGCAATCGATTTTTTATATCTTTTATTCATTTATTTCATCCTCCGGCAGAAGCATATCCGCTAAGCAGTGCAGAAGAATCCATATTCTCATAGCCCTTAAATTCAGGGAAAACGATGACGCCCATTTTCTCGCCATCAATTACTTTAACTATCTGCTCGGCTTTCACCTCAACTTCGCCTTCTTCGAATTTAAGAAGCAACGTGCAGGACATTTCGGTTTTATAATAAACTCCGTTTTCATCAATGTAAGACTTCGCTTCAAAGGCTTTAATCTGCTTTTCTGCAGATTCAACGTCACCGCCGAAGGTTTCGCTATAGGGTCCAAAAAGGCTTCCGATGAATTTAATTCCGCCCTCGGATTCAGGATTAAGCTCAAAGGAAAATTCGAGCTCCTTACCTTTCTCTTTTTTTGTTATGCTCTTCATCATTCCCGGAGCAAACATATCTGCAGGAGTTGTTGAAGCGGCAGAATAAATGACTCCCGAAAAAGAGGGAAAATCCATCGCGCTCTTTATATAAAGGTTATTCACGTCACTCGCGCTATAATATGTTCCGTCGGTATAATAGCTTCCGCTGAGAAATGCATCGCTTTTCTTTTCGCCTGTTATATACTTCGTCTTGGTTTCCTGAAAATACTCTTCAGTTTCGGAAGAATATTTTCTAACGTATTCTCTTTCATAGCCGGCTTTCTCATCATTACCTTCAGATATAATTTCTGCAGAACCATCCATAGTTACGTAAAGCTTTGAAGATGAGAGAGCCAACGACATGGCAGAATTCAAATACGCCACGTCCTCAAGATTATTAATCTCGGTATAATTATCCTCTTCCGGATCAAAGGGGTCGGTTTTCTTGCCGGGGTCAACATAATCAACAACCGTTTTAACCGCGGTTATTTCAGAACTACCATCGGAAATAACGTTCGCCTGCATTTCGAGAGAGGCAGAAACGAGATAACCTTTTTTATTAATAACGTACTTACCCTCGCCCGAGATAACCTCGACTTCGGTAAATTCAGTTTTATTGCTCTTGAGGGCTTCTTCTACCTGTTTTCTGACAAGGCTATTTTTACAAGAAAAATCAATAACTTTACAGCCTTTAACAGAAATATTCTCCTCAAGCTCGTTTGTCGCTAAAGAATAAGTATATTTAGAATCGGTTTTAACTTCAAGGCTCTTCATTTCCTCCACATTGACAAGAGGAACGCTTATTGCATTTTCGCTTCTGAGCTCTTTCGCATCTATTTTGGTTTTAAAAGAGCCCATATAACGATCGGTATAATAATATCCGTTTTTATAATATGTTTCATGGCTCGAATTGGAGACGTCGTTAATAAAAGTTTCGGTTTCGTTTGACATCTCGTATTTACAAGTCGGATCGTAGCCATGTCGTTCTGTGAGC
>JAZORV010000048.1:0-1685 GCA_045656785.1 Acutalibacteraceae bacterium
AGCTGATGAAGCTGAGAAAGCCCCATTCTGTCAGCATCCTCGATAATCAGGGTGTTGGCATTGGGAACGTCGACTCCGGTTTCGATAATCGTTGTGCAAACGAGGATGTCAATTTCATGCTCTAAAAGCCTTTGCCAAACCCTTGAAAGGGTTGCTTCATCCATCTTTCCGTGCGCCACCGCAATTTTGGCTTCGGGAAGCTGAGATTGCAGCCTTATCGCGCAAGCCTCGATGCTTTCAACCTTATTATGCAGATAATAAACCTGACCGCCTCTTCTCAGCTCTCGGCTTATGGCATCAATTAGGATTCCGTTATCCTGCTCTAAAACATAGGTTTGAACGGGATGCCTATCCCCCGGCGCTTCCTCAATAACCGACATATCTCTAAGGCCCGACATTGCCATATTAAGGGTTCTCGGAATGGGAGTTGCAGAAAGGGTTAAAACATCGACCTCGGGATAAAGCTCCTTGAGTTTTTCCTTTTGCTCAACTCCGAAGCGCTGCTCTTCATCTATTATAACGAGACCTAAATCGCGGAACTTAACGTCCTTTGAAATAAGTCTGTGTGTTCCAACGAGGAGGTCAAGGTCGCCTATTTCGAGTCTTTTCAATATCTCTGTTTGTTGTTTTTTAGTTCTGAAGCGGGAAATCATCTCAACGTTTACGGGAAGAGTTCCCATTCTTTCAATCGCAGTATTATAATGCTGAAAAGCGAGGATTGTTGTGGGGACCAATATCGCGCATTGCTTTCCGTCGGCAATGCACTTAAAGGCAGCTCTGAGCGCGACCTCGGTTTTTCCGAAGCCAACGTCTCCGCAAAGAAGCCTATCCATAGGAACGGCCCTTTGCATATCCCCTTTTATTTCTCTGGCGCATCTTAACTGGTCATCTGTTTCCTCATATTGGAAGCGGCTCTCGAAATCAGACTGAAGGTCGTCATCCTCGGGGAAGGAATAGCCCTTCGATTCCATTCTTTTGGCATAAAGAAGGATAAGCTGTTTTGCCATATCCTTAACCGCTTTTTTAACCCTTTGGCGGGTCTTTGACCATTCGCTGCCGCCGAGCTTATGAAGCTTCACTCCGCTATCCTCTTTAGGCCCGATATATTTTGAAACCATATCGAGCTGAGTTACGGGAACGTACAGCACGTCTGCTCCAAGATATTTTATCTTTATATAATCCTTTTTAATGCCCTGAACCGACATTGATTGAATGCCATCAAAAATACCGATACCATGCGCTACGTGAACGACGTAATCTCCCTTTTTCAGCTCCTCCAAAGAGCCATAAGGCTTGGCATCCTTGCGGCGAGTTTTATATTTTTTTGATTTTTGGCTTGCCTTGCCACTTGTAATTAATGTAAAATCAATGCTCGGCAGATAAAAGCCTGCTGAAAGACCGCCACAGGTTACCATTACTCCCTTTTCAATTTTTTCGGGATTCTTTAAATAAACGTTTTTAATGCCGCCTTCCTGAAGCTCGCGAGAAAGCACCTCTGCTCCCTTTTCACTGCCTGCAAGAACAACGCAGGTTGAGTTTTTCTTAAGCCCTTCAAGGTCATCTATAAGGGTGAAAACAGAGCCACCCCAGAAAGAGGATTGCTGAAAATTAAAGCTTTCGAGGGCTTTAAGAGGAGTATCATAGCTACTTCTCGCGAAGCTCTCCAAAAAGTCGGAGGCCAAGCG
>JAZORV010000049.1:0-1487 GCA_045656785.1 Acutalibacteraceae bacterium
GCAGCTCCCGATACAAAAACCGAGCCTTCGAGCGCGTATGTAGTAGTGTCCCCGATTTTCCAAGCAATCGTTGTTAGCAGTCCGCTTTTTGAATTAACCGGCTTGTCACCCGTATTCATAAGAAGAAAACCGCCGGTACCATAGGTGTTTTTCATCTGACCTGTATAGAAACAACATTGGCCAAACAGCGCCGATTGTTGGTCTCCTGCAATTCCGCATATGGGAATCCTCATGCCGAGAATAGTTTCCTCGGTTTCGCCGAAATAACCCGAAGAGGGGAGAACCTCAGGGAGCATATCCTCAGGGATATCGAGAAGCGAGAGAATCTCCTCATCCCAGCGAAGGGAGTGAATATTATAAAGCATCGTCCTCGCGGCGTTAGATGGGTCGGTCGCGTGGACTCTGCCACCCGTCAGCTTATATAAAAGAAAGGAATCTATCGTTCCGAAAAGCAACTCACCGTTTTTAGCGTGATTTCTGGCGTTCGGGATATTATCAAGCAACCATTTGAGCTTGGTGGCTGAAAAATAAGCATCTATCTTAAGCCCCGTTTTATTAAGAAAAAATTCGCCTTTGCCGCATTTTTCAAGTTGCTCGCAAAAAGAAGCGGTTCTCCTGCATTGCCAAACTATGGCGGGGGCGATGGGCTCTCCCGTTTTCTTATCCCATATAACGGTGGTCTCTCGCTGATTTGTGATTCCTATTGCTGCAATGTTTTCTGCGCCGCCCGAAAGGGCAAGAGCTTCGTGGATAACGCCCGCAGTCGCGCTCCAAATTTCCGAAGCGTTATGCTCAACCCATCCGCTTTTGGGAAAATATTGCGTAAACTCCTTCGCCGCCGAAGAAACGATGTTTCCCATTTTATCAAAAACAATGGCGCGAGTGCTTGTTGTTCCGCTATCGATTGCTAAGATATATTTTTTCATTTCTTTTCTCCTAAAAGGTATTCTATTTTTATTATACAACCTTTGTCAATTATGCAATGTGCCCAAAATAGACGGCAATATTTTGTGCAATTCAACTATACGATTTGGAAGGAATGTAAAAAATGTCGACTTGTTTATGTATTTTTCAATCATTTTGTTAATTTTTGATATTAAATATTGACTATTTGAGAAATATAATGTATAATATTAATGAAATCTTTATAAGGAGGAATTTCCAATGGCAAAAAAACTTCTCGCATTGCTTTTAGTTTTCGTTTTTGCTTTTTCTCTCGCAGCTTGCGGTGAGGATGCAACTGTGGATAGCTCTAAAGCTTCCTCAACTGCTGCAACCTCTTCCGAAGATGTAGCAGAAGAAAGCTCTCAAACTGACAATGCAAGCTCAGAAGAATCCAAAGTAGAAAGTACAAAGGAATCTTCTGAAACACAAACATCATCATCAGTAATGAGCAGCAACCGTGTAACAGGCGGTTCGACAGTACAGACTCCTTCCAGACCTGGAGCACCCGATCGTGGCAAGAACATCATTGCCGCTGTTGATGG
>JAZORV010000050.1:0-2571 GCA_045656785.1 Acutalibacteraceae bacterium
CATACTCATGAACTATTTTATTTCGCATTCCTTTTATGGCCTGCCAGGGTATATCCTTGTTTTGCATCTTGAATTCATCGGTGAGCTTAATTGAATTTTCCGAAAGCTGGATTAAACGAAAAAGCACGGAATCGCATAAAACCTCATTATCTTCCAACTCTTCCAAGGTGATATCGATAGTGTTTTTAATGATAAACTTGATATCCTTCAGCATTTTCTTCAAATAATAAGCATTATCTTTTAAGTTATCCATAAATTTTAATTCCGTCCTTTAGTATTTCATTTGTGAGTTCAAAGTTATTGATGATTTGCTTTTGATCGAGAACGTCAACTTTTTTTCTAAGTTTTTCGCGAAGCTCCTCAACTAATTCAAAGAACTTCAACCCCGAAAGGGAAGAGCAAACAAGCAAGTCGACGTCGCTTGTCGGCGTTGCCTTTCCTTTTGCATAAGAGCCGAACAGATAGCAATATTCGATAGGATAGTTTTGAAAAATATCCAAGCAGATTCTCTTGATATCATCAACCTTCAAAACACCGTTTTCCTCATCTACGTAACCATAGCCTAACAGCTTTTCCATTACGTACTTATATTTGATGGACTTCTGCTTATTGCTATCGTTTTCATAATTTGAATAGGTTCTCAAAGGCATTCCGATGTAATCTGCCGCCTGCTTTTGGGTCAGACTTTTATTCTTTCTTAATTCGCGCAAAGTCAATAATATCACCTCGCTTATTTTTTTCTACAATAATATTATAACACCTTTTTTAAAAATATGCAACAAAAATATGCAAGAATTGCATATTTTAGATTTTAGAAATGTGCAAAAATTGCATATTTTAATTGCACGTTTGGATGTAAGCAATAAAAATACCCTCGCGAAGCCGAAACTTTGCGAGGGTTGATTTTTTATTAGCTTTTAAGCGATTGCTAAAGCTTTAATTATTCATACTTATTTCTTGCAACGTAAGAAGTATGGAGGATATGGTGAGCTTTTTCGCTGCCGAAGGAGCCGAAGAACTCATCATAAAGAGCCTTAACAACGGGCGACTCGTGAGATTTTCTGAGGGTCATAGCCTTATCAGCATCATAAAGAGCCTTAGCTCTGAGAGCCTTGAGGTCAACACTATCGCGAACTGTCTGAGACTGGATGGGCTGACCGCCGCCGTTTACACAGCCGCCGGGGCATCCCATAATCTCAACGAAGGTCCAATCATGGTCGCCGGACTTGATTCTATCCATAACAACCTTTGCTGCAGCAGCGCCCGAAGCGATAGCAACCTTGATTGTTTGGCCATTGATTTCAACAGCAGCTTCTTTTAAGCCCTGAGTTCCGCGGCAAGCGGCGAAATCAACGTCGGTATTATCTTTGCCTGTGAGCCAGTCGTTAGCGGTTCTGAGAGCAGCTTCCATAACGCCACCTGTTGCGCCGAAGATAACTGCAGCGCCGGTATCCTCGCCGAGAGGATTATCAAAATCTTCATCGGGGAGAATCTTGAACTGAATGCCAGCTCTATCGATCATCTTTGCAAGCTCGCGAGTTGTGATAGCAATATCAGTATCGGGAACGCCTGCAGCAGCCTGATCGTCGCGGCCGATTTCGAATTTCTTTGCGGTACAGGGCATAACTGCAACAACAACGATATCTTTAGGATCCCAGCCCATCTTTTCAGCATAATAGGTCTTGAGAACTGCGCCTGCCATCTGCTGAGGAGATTTGCAGGAAGAAAGGTGGTTGATCATATTGGGATAATAGTATTCGCAGAATTTAACCCAACCGGGAGAGCAGGATGTAATCATCGGGAGAACACCCTTATTGTTGATTCTCTCAACGAGCTCGTTAGCTTCCTCAACGATGGTGAGGTCAGCAGCGAAGTCGGTATCGAATACCTTCTCAAAGCCTAAGCGGCGGAGAGCTGCAACCATCTTGCCTTCAACGTTTGTTCCGATAGGCATATCGAAGCATTCGCCCAAGGTTGCGCGGATGGAAGGAGCTGTGTGAACGAGAACGTGCTTAGAGGAATCTGCAAGAGCTTCCCAAACCTTATCTGTATCATCGCGTTCTGTGAGTGCGCCTGTGGGGCAAACAACGGTACACTGACCACAGGAAATACAAGCGGTCTTTGAGAGGGGCTCGCGGAAAGCGGAGCCGATATTGGTATCAATACCACGCTCATTTGCGCCGATAACGCCAACATACTGCTCCTGACAAGCAGCAACGCAACGGCGGCAAAGGATACACTTATTGTTATCGCGAACTAAGTGAGGTGTTGAATAGTCGATCTCATATACGGGCTTGAAGCCTTCGAAGGAGGATTCATCAACGCCATAATCGCGGCAGAGCTTCTGCAATTCGCAGTTGGTTGAGCGAGCGCAGGAAAGACATTTCTTTTCATGAGTAGAGAGGATAAGCTCGAGGGTAGTTTTTCTTGCCTTCTGGATTTTCTCGGTGTTGGTGAGAACCTCCATGCCCTCGGTAACGGGGTAAACGCAGGCAGTAACGATTCTGAAGCCTCTGCCTTCATTAACCTCTACAACGCAGATACGGCAGGCGCCGATCTCGTTTTTATCCT
>JAZORV010000051.1:0-5442 GCA_045656785.1 Acutalibacteraceae bacterium
GAAGAAGGTGAAAGTGACATCAAGAGGAACTGACGTATAAGTTCCGGCCGTTGGGAGAAAACGATAACTAAAATCGAGGTGGTCTTCATCGATAATACCATTGGTCGGCGAAGAAGAAGCTCCCGTTTGCGTTTTGCTAATACCAACGTTAGAAGGGCTCGAAACAGAGCCATAGGTTGCGCTAAAGCTCGAATCCTTTCCGATAGAGGTATTTGAGAAGCCATAGGTTATATTCTCGCTTGAAGTGAGCTTTTCGCTAAGCCCGGAAACAGCCGCAAGGTCATGAACTACTGTGGGCTCGGCAGCCAATGCTATCGGCAGAGAAAGCATTATTAAAGCAAGGGAGATAATAAGACTGATTATTCTTTTCATATTTTTACTCCTTTATTTGAGTTTAGTTACATTAATTCTAACATAATAATAGAAAAATGTAAATACACAAAACTTCAAAAATCTCTTTTTTGAAGAAATTATTGGACTTTTAGATGTAGAAAATTCGAGGCGAAATTTGTGTATTTTGCACAAAAAATGAAAGACGCTTCGCATCGCGCGAAGCGTCTTTTTAGGTTGTAAATTAATCCAAAACGGATTCTTTCAGGAAGCTTACAAGCTCATCGGATGCGAGGTCCGCATCGTTGGCGTCAGGGTGGGCTGCGCCTCCGTTCTGGCGAGCTGTGAGCCTTGTGAAATAGACGTTATAGCCTTCTGCCGAAAGCTCATTCACCATATCCTTATAGGCTTCGACTACCCACTCCTGCGTGCCGCCGACGGGGCTCATAAGACCGAAAGCAAAAACTATTTTAACATCCTTGCCATTAAGCTCGGCAACTCTTTTTGCAAACGTTAGCATAGCCTCTTCGAATATTGCTCTGGTTTCAGCTACAGTTGAGGTTCCGAGATAGGTAGGGATTCTGCTGCTATCATTCGTTCCGAGATTGATAACAACAATATCCGCTTTTCTCTCGAAATTCCAATTAAATTCGGAGTTTGTTGAGCATTTTTCATAATCCTTAGGCATACAGCCGCAGGTTGGATCATAAGAGGAAACGTCAACCGCGGTAGCGCCGCTTCTCGAAATCATCGCCCAATCGGCTCCGAGCTTTTGCGCGGTCAAGAAGCCATAAGCCTTCGTTCCATCCTCATGGCGGATTTTGGTTTCGCCATTCTTCATAAGATTTCCATAGCCGCAGGTTATGGAATCGCCTACGAAATCGATAAGAAGCTCTTTGTTTTCAGGCTTTGCGCCAAATTCACCATTGATGCTGATGCTCTTGAAATCGGTTGAGCGCATTGTTTCAAACTGCTTGACAACCTCTATACTATGGTAGCCGAAAGGAAGATCCGAAAGGAGGGTTATCTCCCCTTTTTCGTTGCCATTAATCGCAACGTCCTCAACTCTTTCACCATCGAGATAAACCGCATAATAAAGCATGTATCTGCAGTTTTCAACCGTTGCCTTAACGTCGCCATAAAGATATGCGTTAAATGAGAATCCCGAAGCAGACATTTCGAGATTGAGAACACCCTCATTCAGTTCATATCTTCCGAGACCCTTGAAGGGAATTTCATCCATGGTGGTTGTCTTGTAAGAATAGTCAATTTCCTTAAAGGAAAGGATGCTCTTTCGGGCCGCAATGGCATCGCTGACGGTTATTTCACCGTTTTCATCGCCATCAAAAGAGAAGCTTGCTTTTTCCTTATGAGAAGCCTTTAAAATGCCGTCAACTGCGGAAACTATATCGGTAACTGTGGCTTCTCCCGAAAGGTCATAGTCAAATTCAGTTATAATTTCACATACTTCGCCATCGACAATGGAGATTTTATCCCCTGTTTTGATATATGCAACGTCATTTATCGGAGAGCCATCTGCAGTAATTTTCAGCGCAGGAGCGAAAATGCCATCGAAGCTTTCTTTTGTTTCTATCGCTGTTTTGCGAGGAAGCTTGATAAATCCATTCTCCTTGGCGAAGCCCGAGAGCAAGACTGGGTTTTCTTTATAAACCGCATTAAGTTCCGTATTTTCCGAAAGCTCTAATTTAACAGAAGCTGTATTTTTAATATTGTTGATTTTTACCTCTGTTTTTTCTCCGTTAACGAGGAGCTTATCAAAGGAATAGCCATCCTTTACGAGGGGCATCGAGAAGCTTTTTATTTCGCCCTTATAAGCCTTCCCCGATTCGCTGAGGCTGATTTCATCCGAGCTTAAGGCATACTCTGCGCCTTCAGAATATTCTCCGAACACTGCAATTTCGCCGATTCTCGGATAAAGGTCGGAAACATTGTTTGTGGCATCGGGTGGAACCGCCTTAGTTATTCTTATTCCAACAAAGCTTGCCTCGATTTTTTCGGGTAAGGAGAAGGTTTGATAGCGGGCTTTGTCTTCGTTTACATAAGAGAATACCTTTTTGCCTGAATTATAAAGGGTTTCGAAGCTATTGCTCATATAAACCTCATATTCATAGGTTCTGAGAGCCGAAGCGGAATGATGAGAAATGAAGAACTTATCTATCATCGCCTTTTCTCTTAAAGCAAGGGTGATATCTATATAAACGTCGCTTTTATACTGCTTAACTCCGCCTACCTCTTCCATAAATACTATCTGCTTTCCTGCAGCGTTTTTACAGCTTATATCAGCATGAGTATTGGCATCGAGATCAAGAACGTCGTTTTCGGAAGAATAGGAATTAGCTGTTCCCAAGTATCCGTCCAAGCCACCTTCATAGCCCATTATAATCATTTGACCGGGAGCAACAGTAGCAGTTGTCGAAACCTCGCTTATATCGCTTGCGAGGTTATAATCCGATTTAAGCTGAGAGATGCTGAGGTCGTTCGCAGCCTTATCCGTTGCGCCATCCGAAACGTCGAGGGAAGCATCGTATTTTCCAAAAACAGCTATTTCAGCAATTCTCGGATATGTCGCATCTACGCCAAAAGAGGTATCGGGCGGAACAGCCTTATGGATTCTTACTCCAACGAAGGAGGCGGTTACAGCGCTATCCAAAGGGAAGGTTTGATAGCGGGCTTTACTTTCATTTACATAAGAAAACTTTTTGTTGGCATCCTCAAAGAGGCTTTCATAGTTTTCCGAAATATAAATATCATATTGATAGGTTCTTAGAGCTTCATTGTTATGATGAGCTATAAACACCTTTTCAACCTCTGATTCTCCCTTTAAAGCGAGAACGGCATCATAATAAACGCCCTCGATATACCTCTTTTCATCCCCAACTTTTTCCATATTGATAACGATGCCATCCGCATTTTGTGTGTTTAAATCGGCATGGGTATCAATGGAGCCATCGATAACGTCGTTATCGGTTGTGTAGTTGTGAAGATTTCCGTAGCACACGTTCTCCCCATCAGAACCCTTGAGGAGGAACGAACCCTTCTTAGGAGGCTCGCTCGAGGTATTAACGCTAATCAGAGTGGAAAGGTTAGAGCTGCCTTTAAGCTCGCTTATCGCTTTATTTGCAAGGATAGGGCTATCGGGAGCCAAATCCTCCCCGCTGAGCTCAACAGAGCCGAAAACTGCAAGCTCTCTGATTCTTGCGCCCGAATAGGGGCGATTCGAAGCTATAAGGTCCTGCGTTACGCCCTTATAAATTCTGACACCAAAGAATTTTGCCTCAATGGATTCTGAAAAGCTATAATATTGAGAGGCGGTTTCGGCGGTATTTTCATAATGATAAATCATATTTTCATCATCATAAAGAGTTGCAAAATCATTTGAGGCAAATATTGCATATTCTTCCGTGAAAAGGGTTTTATTAGTTTCGCTGCAGCCAGCAAAAAGGAAGGAATCAATTTTTGCATTTCCCAAAAGATTAAACACTATATCTATTGTGTTGCCGGTCCAATCACCGTTTGCATCGAGGAAAGGAACGTTATAATCAGTATGCTTTTCGTTAATAATACCGTTAGTTGCATTAAAGCCCGAAACGCTTATATAATTTGGGAGAGTTACGGTTTCTCCATCGCTCGGTTCATTTTTTATAACGTTTACCGTTCCTCCTTCCTGATTAGTGGACAGCATGTAATTTTTAACGATATTTTCATCAGAATTCGTCCTTGAAGCGAGGTCTTGAACCTTAGAAATATCAGTTTCAACAGTTACTTGCTGTTGGGCAAAAGCGACGCTTGGAATTCCCACCATAATCATCGCTAAAGCTAAAATTAAGCTGACAATCTTCTTCATTTTATTTAGTCTCCTTTTCTTAAACAGATATAAAAATTTTACAAAAAAATTATACCATAGTGCAAAGTTGATGTCAACAGCATTTATAATTTCAAGCCCCTTCGGTGTTTTTTTGGTCTTAATCAAAATTCTAAATAAAAAAACACTTGCAAAATGGCAAATTTTATGTTAAAATCTTGATAGCTTCAAGAGGGAGTAGCTTGCGAGATATCGTTGCGGCAGCGTCATTACGGGCTTTTTAAAACCCCGCGGCCGCATTAAAAAGCGAGACTCATATTGCGTTTTTGCAATATGGGTTTATTTTTTTGGATATTTTGAACACTTCTTCTAAAAAATAAAACAAAAGGAGAAACACTAAATGGAAATTCTTTACGAAAACATTTTAGCCATTGACTACAGAATGATAATTATGTGGCTCATTGGCGGACTTCTCATTTTCCTCGCAATCAAAAAGGATATGGAACCGACACTTCTTCTTCCCATGGGCTTCGGAACAATCCTCGTAAACCTTCCCTTTTCGGGCGCTATTACTCAAGGCGAAGACCCCGGAATTCTCGACGTGCTCTTTAAAGCGGGTATCGACCATCATTCAGCAGAGCTTTTCCCGATAGTTTTATTTATCGGAATCGGCGCTATGATTGATTTCGGACCTCTGCTTTCTAACCCCAAGCTTATGATTTTCGGCGCGGCGGCGCAGTTTGGAATCTTCTTCACCCTTTGCCTCGCATCTATGTTCTTCGACATCAACGATGCAGCTTCAATCGGTATCATCGGCGCAGCAGACGGCCCGACGGCTATCGTTGTTGCTCAAAAGCTTAATTCAAAATTCCTTCCTGCGATAATGGTTGCGGCTTATTCTTATATGGCGCTCGTTCCCATTATTCAGCCCCCCGTTATCAAGCTCCTCACAACCAAGAAGGAGAGAATGATAAAGATGCCTTATGAGCAGAAGAACGTTTCCAAGCTTACAAGAATCCTCTTCCCCATCGTTATAACCGTTGTTGCAGGTCTTGTTGCTCCTTCTTCTGTTGCTCTCGTTGGCTTCCTTATGTTTGGTAACCTTATAAGAGAATGTGGAGTGCTCAATTCCCTTTCAGAAACCGCGCAGAAGGTTCTCGCAAACCTTATCACCATCTTCCTCGGAATCACCATCGCTTCTCAGATGAGATACGATTCCTTCTTAGCCCCCGAAACACTTCTTATCTTAGCGCTCGGACTTTTCGCTTTCATCTTCGATACCGCAGGCG
>JAZORV010000052.1:0-1890 GCA_045656785.1 Acutalibacteraceae bacterium
TATCTTCCCGAATATTCCGCTGGTGCTGAACTTCAATCTCGTTTATTTATTCTGCCTACCCTTAAGATTCTTCCTGCATCAGCTTATGTTCTTATCCTCGCTTACAAAAGAATAATTCTAAAAACACAAAGACAAACATCATTAAAAATGCTTGTCTTTGTTTTTTATTTCTTCAAAGCCTTCTGCATTTCATTAGAGAAATCTGCAGAAACTAAGCGCAGAATCTGCATAACGGAGGCAACAACGGTTTCTTCATTTGCGCTTCCATGCATTTTAACAATAAGCTTCTTGGTTCCTAAAAACGTTGCGGCGCCTTGAGAATTAAAATCGAAGGTTTTGAAAAGCTCTTTATTAACCTTTTCTGCCATTTCGGGCGCATCCTTTAAAACTTCGCTTACTATTTCCATCGCCTTTTTACCGACAGCTTCGGCATTTTTCAGCAAAATATTCCCTGAGAAGCCATCAGCCACAACAACGTCTGCATAACCTGAAACGAGGTCACTTCCCTCTAAATTCCCGATGAAATTAAGGTCTAATTCCTTGATTTTTTCATAGGCCTCTCTTGTGAGATTATTACCTTTGCCTTCCTCTCTGCCGACCGACATCAGCCCCACTCTCGGGCTCTCAATTCCGCAATAGCAACGGGAAAAAACGTTGCCCATTTTTGCAAAAAGAGCAAGGTCAGAAGCGGTGCAATCAACGTTCGCTCCGCAATCTACAAGGCTTAAAAGAGTCTCCTTTTTAGCGCAAGGAAGCGCGCTCAAAAGTGCAGGAAATTTAATTCCTTCGAGAAGCCCCAATCGGCAAATAGAGCCGACAAGAAGCGCGCCTGTGCTTCCCGGGGATAATAGCGCAACCGCCTCATCATCCTCTTTGAGTTTTCCTAAGCCTTTCGCCATGGAAGAATTATCGCAACCGCCGAAAATACATGTTGCAGGCTGAGAATTAGTTATAAACTCATCAGTATTTATAACCTCATAAGCGTCATCCTCGATGGAGCTCTCCTTCATTATTTTTTCAATTAAGGCTTCTTCTCCAACTATAACGGGATATATATCTGTTTCCTTTATGGCTCTGGCAATGCCTCTTACAACAAGCTCGGCTCCGCCATCTGCGCCGTAAATATCAACGATTATTTTTGTCATATTATCAAAACCTACTCGAAAGAAATTATATAGTCGTAAACCTCTTGCTTGCCTTCTATAACGCCAATATCCATCATCGGATAGAGCTCACCGAGCTTTGCGCTCAGCTCCTCGGCTTCTTCCGCCGAAACAGCCTTTCCGAAGAAAAGGATAATAACGTCCTTCTCTTTTTCTTCGTTGACCTTTTTGATAAGCTCAAGGGTCAGCTCAGCTCTGTTTTCAGAGCAATTAAGAATCTCTTTATTCTTAATTCCTATATATTTATCCTTCTCTATTTCAACACCATCCATAACCGTATCTCTTGTGGCGGTGGTAACGTATCCCGTTACAACGTTCGCAAGCCCTGAGCTCATATCTTCGATCAGCTCTTCGACGGTATCGCACCAAAGGTTCATCATAGAAAGGGCGGAATAACCCTCAACGATAGATTTGGTTGGGATAACGCGGACATCGGCGCCCTGATAAAGCTCCGCCGCTTGATTAGCCGAGAAGATGATATTTGAATTATTAGGGAGAACTACTATATGCTCTGCATCAAAATGCTCAAAAGCATTTATAAAGTCATCAACCGAAGGATTATTGGTCTGCCCGCCATCGATAACTCGGGAAGCGCCTATTTCATAGAAATAATCCACCATACCTTCGCCCGAAGCTACGGCAATTATTGCGTATTTAACCTTTTCCTTCGCCTCTGCAACCTCAGTTTCGCTATGCTGAACCGACATATTTTCAATCTTCAGGGTTA
>JAZORV010000053.1:0-1633 GCA_045656785.1 Acutalibacteraceae bacterium
CAAGGTTTCATTAAAGAAAACTTCATATAAATATACAGGTTCAAATATCGAGCCTAAGGTTACGGTTTTGAATGCGGCAGGAGATAAAATACCCTCGAAATATTACACTCTGCACTACTCTGACAATAAAAAGGTTGGTACCGCAAAAGTTACCGTTGTTTTCAAGGGTAAATACAGAGGCGCAAAAAGCCTTAAATTCAAAATTAAAAAGTAAATTTTTTCGGTCGGGTTCGCCCGACCGATTTTTTTATAGACAAACTGAAGAATATATGGTAAAATGGGCTCATAAAATATAATACCTTCTTTTCAAGGAGACAAAAAATGGATTTTTTAGAATTTATAAAAGCTATATTTTACGGCATTGTCGAAGGTATAACCGAATGGCTGCCGGTAAGCTCAACGGGGCATCTGATTTTATTCGAAGAGTTTTTTGGATTTTCTGCCAGCGAAAGCTTTATCGATATGTTCCGCGTTGTTATTCAGCTCGGCGCTATCTTCGCGGTTATAATCCTCTTTTGGGGCAAGCTTTTCCCCTTTTCAAAATCCAAATCAAGCGATGAGAAAAAAGGTATTTTTATCACCTGGGGAAAGGTTATCATCGCCTGTCTCCCTGCGGCGGTAATTGGCCTTTTGCTTGATGATTGGCTCGATAAACACTTCTATAATTTCCCGACTGTTGCCACAACTCTTATCATCTATGGTCTGGCATTTTTGTTGGTTGAATATCTCAATAAAAAAGGTACGCTTAAGGTTAAAGCGGATTCCGTTGAGAAACTATCCTTCAAAAAAGCATTCGGAATCGGTGTTTTTCAGCTTCTTTCCTTAATTCCCGGAACCTCGAGAAGTGGCTCAACGATTCTCGGAGGAATGATTTTAGGCGCAAACAGAAGCGCAGCGGCGGAATTTTCCTTCTTTCTTGCCATCCCGGTTATGTTCGGAGCAAGCTTTTTAAAGGTTTTGAAATTCGGCTTAGATATTGCAGAAGGCGAAGCCTCGATGCTTTCGGGAACGGAAATCGGCATTCTTATCGTTGGTTGTATTTCGGCTTTTCTCGTTTCCCTTGCGGCAATTAAATTCCTTATGGATTTTATCAAAAAGCACGATTTCAAGCTTTTCGGATATTACCGAATAATCCTCGGAATTATACTTCTTATATATTATTTTGCAAGATGATTTCTAAGCGCTGTACCCTTTTTGGGCATAGCGCTTATTTTTTTACAATTTTTTCATTTACATATATAATTAAATGTAGTATAATTACTATATTAATAAAATCAGGAAGGAGCAAAATTATGAACACAGCCGAGCTTTTATATGCAGGAATAGTTCGCTTTATTTTCCCTCTGCTCGCTCTCGGCTTTATTGCCCTTAATTTAAAATGCATCTTCCATAACCTCAAGCGCAAGACACTTGCCAAATTTGCAACCGAAAGCTATCTTGATATCATCGAAATCAAAAGCTCGGAATGCATGATAGGAAGGGGGGCTTTTTGCGACGTTAAGCTCAAAGACTCCCTTGCCGCAAAGCGGCACGCTCTCGTTTGCCTTACGGAATACGGCTTTAAAATCACCCCCACTTCACAAGAGAATAAGGTTTACATAAACGGTCGCCTCGTTGAAGGAGAGGGCTATCT
>JAZORV010000054.1:0-6017 GCA_045656785.1 Acutalibacteraceae bacterium
GCTTGATAAGTTTTTAAGCGATCAGAAAAACCTCCCCAGAAAGGATTGTCGAAAGCTCATCTGGAGTGGCGCGGTTACCGTTGACGGAGCAATCGAGAGAGGAATAGACAGAAAAATTGATCCCGAAAAGAGCGTGATTGCTTTAAAAGGCGAGGAGGTTTCATATAAAAGGTTTGTTTATATAATGCTCAATAAGCCTAAGGGTGTTTTGAGCGCGGCAACCGATAAAAAAAGAGAAACGGTAGTAGACCTTGTTCCCGAGGGATTGCGGCGAAAAAATCTTTTTCCTGTCGGGCGCCTTGATAAGGATACAACAGGGCTTCTTATAATAACCGATGATGGGGATTTCGCTCATGACGTTATCTCTCCTAAAAGCGGAATTTCCAAAAGATATTCCGTTTTGCTTGATGGCGACTTGCCGAACGATGCCGAAAAAAGGTTTAAGGATGGTATCGTTTTAGTCGACGGAACAGAGTGCCTTCCGGCTTCTCTTTTTCCGTCTTCGGACAACCCTCGCCTTTGCGAGGTTGAGGTTTTTGAGGGCAAATATCATCAGATAAAAAGAATGTTCGGGGTGCTCGATCTTGGTGTCGAAGAGCTGAAAAGATTGAGCATAGGAAACTTAATTTTGCCTGAAAATTTAGCAGAAGGCGACTGTATAGAGTTAAATCCGACAGATTTGGGCAAAATTCACAAAAAATACAATAAAAATTAACATATCTCACAAAGTTTTGGTGAAAATCAATATTGGTCGTTAAAACATATATGCAAAACATACAAAAAAAAGGCTCAATATTTGTTAACTTAACGAATAGAAATTTTAAAAAGAATCTGTTATAATATTAAACGAAGTATAAAATATTATATATTTTCTTAGGAGGAATATAAAAAATGGCAAGTGTAACCTTAAAAGGTATCTACAAAAAGTATGCCGGCGGAGTTATTGCTGTTTCCGATTTCAACCTCGAGATCAAGGATAAGGAATTCGTTATCCTCGTTGGTCCTTCCGGTTGCGGTAAATCAACAACACTTCGTATGGTAGCAGGTCTTGAAGAAATCACCGAGGGTGAGCTCTATATAGGCGACCGTCTCGTTAACGACGTTGCTCCTAAAGATAGAGATATCGCAATGGTTTTCCAGAACTATGCGCTTTATCCTCATATGACTGTTTTTGATAACATGGCATTCGGCCTCAAGCTTCGTAAAACTCCGAAGGATGAGATCAAGCGTCGCGTTGAAGAAGCAGCAAGAGTTCTTGATATTGAGCATCTCTTAGAGAGAAAGCCGAAGGCATTGTCCGGTGGTCAGCGTCAGCGTGTTGCGCTTGGTCGTGCTATCGTTCGTGAGCCTAAGGTATTCTTGCTCGACGAGCCGCTTTCTAACTTGGATGCTAAGCTTCGTGCACAGATGCGTACCGAGCTTTCTAAACTCCATCAGAGATTGGGTACAACCTTTATCTACGTTACCCATGACCAGACCGAAGCTATGACCATGGGTTCAAGAATCGTTGTTATGAAAGACGGTCTTATCCAGCAGGTTGATACTCCTCAGAAGCTTTACGACCAGCCTTGCAATATGTTCGTTGCAGGATTCTTGGGATCTCCCCAGATGAACTTCCTCGATGCAATGATCCGCGAGAAGGATGGCAAGTATTTTGCTGAGTTCGGTAAGGAAGCAACTAAAACTGAGAAGGAAGTTAAATTCCTCCTTCCCCTTCCTGAAGAGAAGAATTATAGAGATTGCTTGAAGGCATATATTGATAAGCCCGTTGTTATCGGTATCCGTCCCGAGCATATCCATGATGAGCAGATGTATCTTTCTTCTATGCCCGAAGGCATCGTTGATGCTAAGGTTGAAGTTACAGAGCTTATGGGTGCTGAAACATATCTTTATATGGATTGCGCAGGCCAGCCCATCATCGCTCGTGTTGATCCTAAGTCTGAGGCTCGTCCTCAGGATGAGATCAAGGTTACCTTCGATACCTCCAGAATCCACGTATTCGATAAGGAAACTGAGCTCACCATCACCAACTAATTAAAACTAAAGCTCCGCTTCGGCGGAGCTTGTTTTTATTTATACATTATGCTAAAAGGGTGCTCCGCTCTCGGCGGAGTTTCTTCATATAAAAGTGAGCCTCTTTTTATGCTGTTTTTGCCGAATCGGCTTCTTATGGCGTCCATTTCTTTTTCTATCGTTTCGAGCTTTGCGGATTTTTCAAAATCCTCGAAAAGATAAATCTGGCGCGCCTCTTCAGAGCAGGGGCGCAGATTTATCGCCCTTATTCCGATGGAGCGCAAGGGCTTTGAGAAATCATATTTTTCTTCGAATAGCTTGAGCCCTTCTTTTGCCAAGTCGAAGCCAAGCTGAGTCGGGATGGATAACGGCGCTTGAAGCTCGTTCACTTTAAGCTCGTTGGTTCTTAAATGAATCCCAACCCCCGCCGCCGAGAGCGACCAAGCCCGAAGCTCTGTCCCCACCTCTTCCGAAAGCTTTAAAAATAAGCGCCAAACATCCTCTTTTGAGGTTATGTCTCTATGATAGGTCGTTCCGCGCCCGATGCTTTTTGGTATCCTTTTAAATCCGATAGGGGAAACACGGGAGGTATCATTGCCAAGAGCATATTGCTTAAGCTCAGGCCCCCTTATTCCAAGGCGTTTTTTGAGAATCTTATCGTCGCTTTTGGCAAGATCGCCGAGAGTGTTGATTCCGATGGAATTGAGGCTTCTTTTTGAGGAAGGTCCGATTCCTATCATAGCATCTATCGGCAATCCCCAAACAACCGACTTGTAGTTGTCTTTGGAGATGATAGAGGTCGCGTCGGGCTTTTTGAGATCCGAGCCGAGCTTCGCAAAAACCTTGTTGAAGCTAACACCAACGCTGATGGTAAGCCCGAGCTCCTGTTTTATGCGTTCTCTGAGCTCGTTAGCTATCCTTTTTCCGTCTCCGAAGATCAGCGCGCTGTCGGTAACGTCTATCCAGGCTTCATCGGGACCGAATGGCTCTAAAAGGTCGGTGTATTCGCTGTAAATAGCCTTTGCGGCAGAGGAGAAGTAAGAATATCTCGTGAAATCGGGAGGAACGGTAACAAGCCCGGGGCATTTTTGTTTTGCTTGCCAGATAGCTTCGCCCGTTTTAACCCCGAAGCGCTTCGCCGCCATATTTTTGGCAAGCACTATCCCATGGCGTTCTTCAACGCTTCCGCAAACCGCAACCGCCCTGTTTCGAAGCTCCGGATTATCGTGGCAAGCAACGGATGCATAGAAATTGTTAAGGTCGCAGTGCAAAATAGTACGTTCCATAAAATCCCCCCTAAAAAACAAAACTAAACCAAACCGCAAAGAAATCGCAGTTTTCTTAAAACTAAAATAAACAAAACACTAAAATAAATTAAAAACTAAAATAAACAAAAAACAAAAAACAAACTAAAAATAAAAAAACAAACTAAAAATAAACTAAAAAAACTAAACCTAAAATCAAAACGCAATCAACCGCAACATCCCTTAAATAAAACAACTAATTAAAAAAGGTTATCAATAGCCGCGGTGAACAAATGTTCTCTTTTAAAAATTATACATCAAAAAAAGGAAAAAGTAAAGGGGGAAAATAACGATTTTATAAATTTTCCAAATAGCAGTTATGCGCATTTTGACTAATAACTGTCGAATAATGCGGAAAAGCATTGTTGACAATGCGCAGATTTTAGTGTAAAATTAAAATGAAAGAAAACTTTGAGGCCTATTGATTGCACAAAATTCAAAGGAGTGTGATGGAATGAAGAAAATCAGCTTGTTTATTTGCTTGATTATTGTGCTTAATGTTTTTTCAGCTTGTGGCGAAAATAATAAAGATGAAAGTAAAGCTACAAGTGAAAAAGCGAACTCATCTAAAACATCTGTATCAAACGTAGTTTCCGAGAGTTCTTCAAAAGAAACCACCACATCAAGTGCTGAAAGCGAAACGGGGTCATCTTCTGAAAGTGATAGCAAAGTTTCATCCGTCTTGGAATCGGATATCATTTCATCTGAAAACGAGTCTTCTTCGGAGCGCTCTTGTCGTGGTTGGCAACCGCCACCGATAACATATACTTGTTTTTATAGTGATTCTGTCTCTTCTTTTAAAAAGTTTATGAGAACTCCGTATGATTCTTTTTCAAAAAAAGAGATCGAAAATAACGATATACTTATAAATTGGAAAAAAGATAAAGATAAGTTTCTGTTTGTTAACGAAAAGGGGAAATACAAAATAGCATCTATACTTGCTCGATCAATTGATGTTGATGATATGAGACGCGGATATAGTGTTTATTTTGAAAACAAGAAGGCTAAGACGAACAATGAACCTAGCGGATTTAATGTTACTATTCGACCTGTAGAAGGCGCAGAGCGGAAACTGTCTGAAGTTGTTCTGTGTAGATTCATAACTTATTCAAATTATAAATTCATAAAGAAAAATCATAAAAAATGGGGAGCGTATTACGTTGATGAGAATGAAACAGTTTGTCTATTTAGATACGACAACTATGTGGTCATTGTAACATCAACATTAGGTGAGATATATGGAAGGCTTACAACAGAATATCTCGATTGTTTTGGTTTGAAATACATATCAAAACCAAACGAATGTCCGCAAACCACATCATCGGAAACATCATCTACTGAAAGTTCTTCTATTGAAAGTTCTTCCGAAAACACATCTTCTTTGGAAAATAACTCTTCTGAAACGCAATCATCCGATATATCGTCGGAAAACGCATCTTCCCCAAACACTACGTCAAGCGAGGAAACCTCAACGCAATAATTAATTTCTAAGGAGTGTGATTTTTTGAAGAAGATTAGTTTAATTCTTTGCATAATGCTAATATTGACCATATTTTGCGCTTGTGAAATAGAAAAGATTGATTTAAAAGAAACTTTTGGAGAGCATATCAATTCATCATCAAAGAGCGAAACCCAAACTTCATCAGAAGAAAATACCGTTGTTAGTCAAGAAGAAGCCAATATAAGTGGCGGTAACGTTTCTAATAACAATTCTTTGGTAGTTTCATCGTCGCAATCATCTTCTTCAGAATCAACATCAAGTGAGACCGGATGGCCAAAGCGAGAGGAGAAAACAATCCTTGCTCCGTGGTCGCCACCAACAGCTTATTTTAATGTTCAAGGAGAAAACCTTTGGGAAAGATTCGTTGAATATCTAAAAAATCCTATAGAATATAAGCAGCCGCATCCTGAGTACTTTCAAAAATCAAAACCTCTTGAAAAGTGGGCAAAAACCCAAGAAGAAATTTTGGTTGCGAATTTTGATGATAATTTCTATACATGGTATCTGGCAGGCGGAAGGTCAGGCGATGTAGAGTATTGTATTATGGAAGGCGAATATAAAGATAAATATGTTTTTGATATGCAAATTTATCCAATCAAAAAGGCGGATAGAAATAAGGACTTGCTAAAATTAGTTAAGAAAAAAGCAAACGATCAAAATAAATTTAAAAGAAGCGTGAAAAAAACAAAATACGGATACTATTATTACGTTTGCAATCTGACCGAAGACAGCAGGCATGACGCTAGTATATATTTTCGTTATGATGATTATCTGATACAAGTAGGAATAATATGTGTTTATCCTGATAAGTTCGATCTGGATGATAAACCTTTTGATGATGAGTTTTTCAAACATTTAAAGCTTGAATATATGTCTCTGAAAGATACAGACAATTCTTCATCACCAACAGTCTCGTCTTCTGACAGCGTTTCTTCTGAGTCGTTGTCGGAAAACACATCTTCCCAAAACACTACGTCAAGCGAGGAAACCTCAACTCAATAATTAAAATCAAAACAGCGCTCTTCGGGGCGTTGTTTTCGCGTTATAAAGATTTTTAAAAAAATAATAAATTATTATTGAATAATAGCGAAAAAAATGGTATTATATATATGTATTAGTCTGCATAATGGAGGTAGTATGGGCTTATGGCGGCGATATCAAAGAAGCAGAAGGCATTAAAAGCGGTTGCGGCGCTAAAA